>JASHUX010000260.1 GCA_030039775.1 Alphaproteobacteria bacterium
TGCCGCATCGCCGCGGCGATCACCGGGATCAGCTCGGGCAGCGTCGCGCTGGCCGCGATATCGGCGTGGCGCAGCGCGCGCAGGCTCATTCGAGCGATTTGCTTTTGTTGTCCGACAGCGGCAGCACCGCGATCGTGCCGATCACGGCGGCGCCGACCACGTAATAGGCCGGCGCCAGAACGTCGCCCGTGGTGAATAGAAGCCACGCGACGATGAACTGCGCGAACCCGCCGAAGATCGCGACCGAGAAGTTGTAGAACAACGCCAGCGACGTGGTGCGAACGCGCGTCGGGAACAGCTCCGCCATCAAGGTCGGCGATACGGCGCTCGCGGTCGCGATCAGGATCGCGAAGATCGCTTCGATAATCAGCAGGCGGGTCAGGCTGGGCGACGCCGCGAACCACGCGAACAGCGGATAGGTCACGATCAGCAGCGCGACGCTGGCGATCAGGACCAGAATCTTACGGCCGACGCGATCCGAGAGCCACCCCGCAACGATGCACCATACCGCCGCTATCAGGCTCATGACCGCGGTGGTCGCGAACGCGTCCGATTGCGGCAAATGGAACTGACGTGACGCATAGACCGGCAGGAACAGCACCAGCACGTAGACGCTCGCGGTACCCAGCACGCCCATGCCGAAGCCGCAGGCGATCTTGCCGAAATGGCCGCGCACCGCCTCGGCAAGCGGGAAACTCGACAGCTCTTTCTGCGCGGTGAAGGTCGGCGTGTCCTCGAGCCGCTGCCGGATGTAATAACCGACCGGGCCGATCAAGAGCCCGATCGCGAACGGAATCCGCCAGCCGTAGGCGTTGAGCGCGTCCTGGCTCAAGCTGCCGCTGATGATCGCGGCGACGACGCCGCCCAGGAGCGAGGCCATGAACTGGCTCGACATCTGCCAGCTCACATACATGCCGCGGCGCTCGGTGAGCGAATATTCGCTCATGTACGAGGTCGTCGCGCCGAACTCGCCGCCGGCGGAAAAGCCCTGGAACAATCGAGCGAGCACAACCAGTACCGGTGCGATGAATCCGATCGAGACGTAGGTCGGCACAAAAGTCAGGATCAGCAGGCCGACGATCATCAGCAAAATAGTCAGCGTCAACGCCGCGCGACGGCCGCGACGGTCGCCGTAATGACCGAGCACAATCGCACCTAGCGGGCGCATGAAAAAACCGACGCCGAACGTGGCAAGTCCGATGAGCAACTGCGTGTTCGGGAGAGCCGCCGGGAAGAACAGCTTGCCGATGATCGCGGCAAAAAAGCTGTAGACGATGAAATCGTACCATTCGAGCGCGCTGCCGATCGTCGCGGCGGCGACCGCGCGGCGGCGCGAGCCCGATGTCGTCAGCGCAACGGCAGGATTAATGCTTTGTGTCGTCATCGGCCCTGTTCCCCTCTTTTCTTGTTCCAGTAGGCGACGCGTAAACCGGATGGTAGACCTAGATCGGCCGGAATCAATGCCGGAATCGATAGGTCTATTGGAGGACACGCATGGCTGGTATGGCGCCGCGTTTTTCGCGACTGACGCCGGAGGGGCTGACCGAGGCGCAGAAACCGGTGGTGGCGCGGCTGGCGAAGTCGGTGCGCGACGGACTGGGCGGACCGTTCGACGTGATGCTGCGCAGCCCGGACATGGCGAACGGCATGGTCGAGCTGTTCGAATATTATCGCTACCGCTGCAAGCTGACGCCGCGTCTCAGGGAATTCGCGATCTTGATTCTGGCGCGCGAATGGACCGCGCAGTTCGAATGGTTCGCGCACAGGCCGGCGGCGCAGAAGGCCGGGCTTGCCGACGCGGTGATCGAGGATCTGCGCTTGGGGAACCGGCCGGCATCGATGCAGCCGGACGAAACCATCGTTTACGACTTCGCCGTCGCGCTAATCCGTGAGCACGAGGTCGGCGATGCGATCTTCGCCAAGGCGCGCGACCTCCTCGGCGACGAACAGCTCGTCGATCTGGTCACGCTGCTTGGCGAGTACATGAAGGTGGCGCTGATTTTGAATACCGGCCGGATTGGCGTGCCGGAAGGCAACGACCAGCCGCTGCCGCCGTTCGCCCAGACGAGCGCGCGATGAGCGAGGTTGGTTGCGTCGTCGACGCCAAGGCGCAGATCGGCGAATCCGCGGTTTGGGACAACCGCTATCATCTGCTTTATTGGCTCGACATCGAAGGGCGAAAAGTGCACCGGTTCGATCCCTCGACCGGTCACGATGCGGTGTGGGACATGCCGGGGCCGGCCGGCTCACTGGCGCTGCGCGCGATCGGCGGCGTGATCCTGGCGATGCAGCACGGCTTCTACATCTTCGAATTCATGGATCCGACGCCGCGACTTGTCGCCACGATCGAAGGCGAGCCCGCGACCAATCGGCTCAATGACGGCCGCGCCGATCCGGCGGGCCGCTTCTGGGCCGGGACGGCGAACCACGCCAAACGCGAGCCCACCGGCGCGATGTATTGCCTCGATCGGCGCGGCAACGTCGAAAAGAAATTCGGCGACATCGACATTTCCAATTCGCTGTGCTGGTCGCCCGACGGCAAGACCATGTATCACAGCGACAGCTTCACCTGGAAAATCCGGGCTTACGATTTCGATCCGGAGACGGGCGCGGTTGCCAACCCGCGCACCTTTATCGACATTCCGCGCGAGGAAGGATTCTCGGATGGCGCCACCGTCGATGCAGACGGCTGCCTATGGGCGGCGCATTGGGGCCATGGCCACGTGAACCGCTACGACCCCTCGGGGCGCTTGATCCACACGATCCAACTGCCGGTGACCAACATCACCTGCCCGTGCTTCGGCGGACGCGACCTGACGACGCTCTACGTCACCAGCGCGACGTTCCGCCTTTCGGACGAACAGCGCGCGCAGCAGCCGCTGGCGGGCGGCCTGTTCGCCATCGAGACCACGGTAAAGGGACTGCCGGAGCACCGCTTTCTGGGCTAAGCGCAATTCTTATCGGTAGTCGGCGGCCACCGTCTCATCCGCGTGGGCGGCGCTGCCGACCGTGACGCGAAATAGGGCCGACAGCACGACCGCAACGACGATATTGATGATCACGGCGAAGAACGCGGCATAGCCCGGCACAGTCAATCCGGCGATCGCCAGTGGATAGGTCGAACCCTTGAAGCCGAGTTCGGCCACCATCCAGGTCCCGCTGGCAACGCCCGCGGCCCAGCCCAGCAGCAGCGCCTTCGGGTCGAGCCAGCGCGTATACAGTCCCAGGATCACCGCCGGCAGCGTCTGCACGATCCAGACGCCGCCGAGGAGCTGCAATTGAATCGCGTATTGCAGCGGCAACGCGACGATGAACAGCAGCGCGCCGAATTTCACCACGAGCGATACCCATTTCGCCATCTGTGATTCCTGCGCGGGCGTGCACTCCGGACGCACATACGGGCGGTAGATGTTGCGCGTGTAGAGATTGGCCGCCGCGATCGACATGATCGCCGCCGGCACCAG
>JASHUX010000261.1 GCA_030039775.1 Alphaproteobacteria bacterium
CCGGTGCGGGGCGCGGCACGCTCGAGCAGATGTTCGCGCAAGCGGCATCGGGCGGAAAGAAGGAGCTAGCAGTCGTCGTCAAATCCGACGTGCAGGGTTCGCTCGAAGCCATCACGGCGTCGCTGGAAAAACTTTCGACCGACGAGGTGTCGAACCGCGTGCTTCACGCCGCGGTCGGCGGCATCAGCGAAAGCGACGTCATCCTGGCGAAGGCGTCGAACGCGCTGATCATCGGCTTCAACGTCCGCGCCAATCCACAAGCACGCGAACTGGCGCGGCGGGACGGCGTCGAAATCCGCTATTACTCGATCATCTACAACGTGATCGACGACATGAAACAGGCGATGGGCGGCTTGCTGTCGCCGACCACGCGCGAGCGCTTCCTCGGCAATGCCGCGATCCGCGAGGTGTTCAACATCTCGAAGGTCGGCAAGGTCGCGGGCTGCATGGTGACGGAGGGCGTCGTCAAGCGCGGCGCCAAGGTACGCCTCCTGCGCGACAATATCGTGGTCCACGAAGGCACGCTGAAGACGTTGAAGCGCTTCAAGGACGAAGTCCGCGAGGTGCGCGACGGTTTCGAGTGCGGCATGGCGTTCGAGAACTACGAGAACATCCAGGTTGGCGACGTCATCGAGTGCTTCGAAATGGAAGAAGTCGCCCGGGCGCTTTAGGCCGGCCTAGCCTCCCGCTTTCTTGGCGAACTCGGGCCATTGGCGCGCGACCACGTCGCGCTCGTCGGAAAAGGCATAGCAGGAATTGAGTAACGTCGGCCGCTCCCGTGGCGTCGCGGCATCGGCCGCGTCGGCCTTACTGCGCTTGTAGAGGTCGCGCTGGATCAGCGGCATGACGGTTTGGAACGCGGTAGTGCCGACCGGACCGAGCAGCTCGACCAGATGCGTGCAGCCCTCGGTACCGCCGAGCCGATCGCGCACCTGCTTCCGGAAGCCCGGCCCGATGCGCAAGCCGACGAGACGCTGAAAATTCGGCGTGACGTCGGGGCAGATGCGATAGGGGCTTGCGTCGGTGACCGCCTCAACCGCGTGGATCGTCAGCGTGTCGTCGATGGTGAGACGGATCGACATGTCGTGGATCGGCGACCCGGGCGCGACTTCGCCGCGCTCGCGATTGCCGAAGCCGTAGGTCTTCACGTCGGTGATGTGACCTTCGATGTCCCACAGCCCGTCGCCGCGGCGGAAGCCTTGGCAATGGACTTGGCGCGTATGGATATGCTCCCGAGCGACGGCGGACGATAGCGGCATGGCGGAACTCTCGTGACAGGAATCAGGGCGAGACAGCGTCGGCCGGCGCGGACGAACCGGCGGCGTTACCGAGGAAATCGAGCAGGGTTGCGGGCGCGACATCGGCGGTGACAAACACCTCGCCGATGCGGCGCGGCAGGATAAGCGTGATCTTGCCGCCTTTGACCTTCTTGTCGCGGCGCATATGAGCGAGCAGCGTCGCGGCATCGCGCACGCGCTCGGGCAGCGCCGCGAGGCTCGTGTGCAGGCCGGCGGCGGAAAGGACACGCTTCACGTGTGCGGCTTCATCCTGCTTCCAATGGCCGAGCCGCGCCGCAAGATCGCCGGCGAGACACATGCCGAGGGCCACGGCTTCGCCATGCAATAGCGTCGACCCGAATCCCGTCTCGGCTTCGAGCGCGTGACCGAAGGAATGACCGTAATTCAAGATCTGTCGCTCGGCCGATTCGCGTTCGTCGGCGGCGACGACCTCGGTCTTAATCTCGAGACTGCGGCGCACCGCGTGGTCGCGCGCCGCGCCTCCGCCCGCGAGCAGCTTGGCGCCGTTCCGTTCGAGCCAGGCGAAAAATTCGGCGTCGCGGATCACGCCGTATTTCACGACCTCGGCATAGCCGGCGAGCAATTCGCGCTGCGGCAAGGTGTCGAGCGTCGCCGTGTCGGCCAATACCAGCACCGGCTGATGGAACGCGCCGACCAGGTTCTTGCCTTGCGGCGTGTCGATCGCGGTCTTGCCGCCGACCGCGCTGTCGACTTGGGCCAACAGCGTCGTCGGGATCTGCACGTAATCGATGCCGCGGAGCAGCGTCGCCGCGGCGAACCCGGTCAAATCGCCGATCACGCCGCCGCCCAGTGCGATCAGCGGCGTGCCGCGCTCAATGCCGAGCGTCAGAATGTCCTCGCACAGTTTCGAGAAATGAGCGAAGTCCTTGGTCTGCTCGCCGGGCGGCAGAACGATCTCACGATGCGCGATTTTGGCCGCGTCGAGCGATTTCGTCAGTGTCGCCAAGTGAAGCGGCGCGACATTCGAATCGGTCACGACGACGGCGCGCTTCAACCGGATGACAGGCTCGATCAGCGCGCCGGCTCGGGTCAGCAGCCCGGAGCCGATATGAACGTCGTAGCCGCGCCGGCCGAGCGCGACGCGCAATATCTTGCTCATGGCGTCACCGCCGCAGCACCGGCCTCGGGATGGCCGGCAATATAGTCTTCCAAACGCGCCATGATAGCGGCGACCATTTCCTCGGGCGGACCGTCGCCCGAATTGATGGTAAACGTGGCGTCGGCATAGACGGGATGCCGCTCCGCCATCAGCTTTTCCAGAATCGCGCGTTTGTCGCCTTGCTTCAACAGCGGCCGATGATTGCGCCGCGCCACGCGCGCCAACAAAATATCTATGTCGGCCTTGATCCAGACGGTGATCGCGCGCTCTTTCAAGAGCGCGCGGGTGCTCGCATCCATGAAGGCGCCGCCGCCGGTCGCTAGCACATGCGGCGCACCGTCGAGCAGCCGCGCGATCACGCGGCGCTCGCCGTCGCGGAAAAAAGCCTCGCCACGACACACGAAAATCTCTTCGATGCTTTGCCCGGCCGCGGCTTCGATTTCGGTGTCGGCGTCGACGAACGGCAGGTTCAGTTCCTGGGCGAGACGGCGGCCGACACTCGTCTTGCCGGCGCCCATCAACCCGACCAGGGCGACGGTGCGGCGCAGCTCGAGATTGCTCATCGTGACAATGCGCGGCGCGTTGAAACGCTCATGCCGTACCGATAGACTGCCGCCGTTTGGCCATAAAATCAGCCTAACATAAGAACACGGAACCAGCGCGGCGAAAATGGCGAGAGTGTTTCTGACGGTCATCGGCCTCTTGATTGTCGTTGCCGCGATCGGCGTCGCCTATTTCGCCATCACGGATGTGCCGCCGCCATCCGGCAAGATCGAGCATGTGATTCCCGAATCGCGCCTGCCGAAATGAGCCGATGCGAATCGGAATCGCGCTAACGATTTTGTCTCTGGCCGCGATGCTTGCGGCGACGCCTCCGGCGTCGGCCCAGGACGATCAGCAACAACCGGGTGCGCCCTTGCGTCTCGTGGCGCCGACGCCCGTCCCCGACCGCGAAGTGCCTTCTGCAGACGAGGTGCCCGCCGGTATCGGCGCCACCACGCTCGCGCCGCTCGATCCGAGTTGGGGCGATGCGTTGCCGAAGAACGAGACGGCGCTGCCGCGCGATATGTGGGAAGGCACGTCGCGCGCCGTCCTGCGTGCGCTGCTCGAACAGCTCGGTCCAAGCGAATCGCCCGGCCTTCGTGCGCTGGCGCGGCATCTGTTGCTCAGCGGCGGCGCGGTGCCCGGCGGCGCCGATCCGGCCGATGCTCCGAGCCTCCTTGTGTTGCGGGCATCGGCGCTGGCGCGACTCGGCGACTTCGGTGGCGCCGCAACGGTGCTCGACAATTTCCCGGACAAGAAGGGCGAGGCGGCGGACCGGCTGCGAATCGAGCTGGCGTTTGCGGCGACCGACACGAGCGACGGGTGCCGGCGTGTGACCGCCGGTCTGACGAATTATCAGAACGTTTGGTGGGATCAGGCCAACATCGTCTGCCAATTCGTCTTGGGTGCGCGCGACAAGGCGGTGCTGGCGCTCGACATCATGCATGATCGCGATGCCGCGCCCGATCCCCTGTTCGATACGCTAGTCGCAGCGGCGACCGGGCATGCCGCCAGATTGGACAAGCGCGCGACGCTGACGCCGTTGCAGGCGGCGCTGTGGGGCGTCGGTAAGCGGCCGCTTCCGGCCGAGGTCATTGCGGCGATGGATCCGGCGACAGCGGGCGCGTTTGCCGGCAGCGCCGCACCGGTGCCGAACCGTCTCGCGGCCGCCGAACGCGCAACGGAACTTGGCGCCTGGCCGCCCGATCGGCTCGCCGCGTTGTACGGCAAGGCCGCCGGTGCCGCCGCGCCCGGCGATGAGGCGGCGGGCGATACGCCGGCAGGCCGCGCCGCATTGTTCGTGATCGCTCAACACGACGGCGACGCCGCGCAGCGCGTACGGGCGCTAAGCTCGTTCCTCGAATCGGCACGCCGGCACGATCTCTATTTCGCCGCGGCGCAGATGGCGGCGCCGATCATTGTGGCGCTCGGGGCGGGCGACGCGACGAAAGATTCCGCGCCGGAATTCGTTCGCGCGATGATCGCCGCGGGCCGGGTCAAGGATATCGTGCCGTGGCTGCCGTTATTGGCGAACGCCGATCCGCTCGTTACGGCGGTGGGCGCCATCGACGGCATGCGGCCCGACGATAAGGTGACCGGTGAGGCGCTGGTCGTGCTGTCGCTGCGGGCGAAAGAGTCGGCTGGCGCTATCGGTCTTTATCTCATGCTGACCAGCGAGTTCGGCGCGCCGCCCTCCGCGCACGAGTTGGCGGCGCAGATGGGGCGCGCGCATCAAGCGACCGTGCCGAGCGCGGCGGTATGGCTCGCGCTACAGCGCGCGGCCGCCGGTCATCGTCTGGGCGAAACCATCCTCGCCGGTCTCGTCGTTGCCGAAGACGGCGTCCATGTTGCCGCCGAGCCGCTACTGTTGCAGCGCGTGATCGCGGCGTTGCGCGCGGTGAACCTCGATGACGCGGCGCGCGTCGTGGCGCGGGAAGCCGCTGTGGCGGCGGCTCTCTAATGGACGGAAAAGCGGCCGTGGCGCCGACACCGCGTCATCTCGAGGCATTTCTCGAAATGCTGGCAGCGGAGCGGGGCGCCGCGCGCCTCACCGTCGCCGCCTATCGGAACGATCTCCTCGATGTCGCGCGGTTCTTGAAGCGTGGTTCGCTCGACGCGGCGACCAGCGACGATCTGCGCGCTTATCTCGCCCGCCTGTCGCGGCTCGGGATGGCGCCGCGCAGCGCCGCGCGCAAGCTTTCGGCGCTGCGCCAGTACTTCCGCTTCCTGGTGTTGGAGCGTGTGCGCGCGGACGATCCGACGGCGCCGCTCGATGCGCCGCGGCTCGGCCGTCCGTTGCCGAAAGTGCTGAGCCAAGATGAGGCGTCGGCCTTGGTGGCGGCGGCGCATGCCAAAGAAGGCACCGACGGCGCGCGGCTCGTATGTCTGCTCGAGCTGCTCTACGGCTCCGGCCTACGCGTCTCGGAGCTGGTTGGGTTGCCGCTCGCGGCGGCGCGCGGCGACAAGCGCTTCCTTGTGGTGCGCGGCAAGGGAGACAAGGAGCGGCTGGTGCCGCTGTCGCCGCCGGCGCGCGCGGCGCTTGACGCCTACCTCGCCGGACGTGCGGCGTTTCTCAAGCCCAAGACAGAATCGCGCTACCTGTTTCCGTCACGCGGCCGCAGCGGCCATCTGACCCGCGAGCGCTGCGCGCAATTGCTCAAGCAACTGGCAATCGAGGCCCGCCTCGATCCGGCGCGTTTGTCGCCGCATGTACTCCGCCATGCGTTCGCGAGCCATCTCCTCGATCACGGCGCCGATTTGCGCAGCGTCCAGGAAATGCTCGGCCATGCCGACATCGCCACCACGCAGATCTACACGCACGTCATGGGCGACCGCTTGCAAAAGCTGGTGGCGACTCATCATCTTCTGGCGAGGAAGAAATCATGAGCTTCACCGAGGTCGCCGAGAAAAGGCCGCGGCTCAACCGCAGCCAACTGTCCGTGCCGGCGAGCGAGCCGCGTTTTTTTGCGAAAGCGGCGGCAAGTGCGGCGGACATCGTGATGCTCGATCTCGAAGACTCGGTCGCCGCGAACGAAAAGGACGAGGCGCGCAGGAACGCGATCGCCGCGCTGCACGATGTCGATTGGCACGGCAAGACCATGTCGCTCCGCGTCAACGGGCTCGATACGGCTTTGATGTATCGCGACGTCGTCGACGTGGTGGAGCAGGCGGGCGACAAGCTCGATCTGCTGATGATTCCGAAGGTCGGCGCCGCCGGCGACGTTTACGCGCTCGACATGCTAGTGACGCAGATCGAACGTGCGAGGGGTTACACCAAGCGCATCGGGTTGGAGCTGCAAATCGAATCCGCGCTCGGCATGCAGAATATCGACGCCATTGCGGCGGCGTCGCCGCGCAACGAATCGCTGCATTTCGGTCCGGGCGATTACGCCGGCTCGATTCAGGCGCGTACGCCCCATATCGGCGGCGCAGTGCCGGAATACGCCATGCGCACCGACACGGGCGAAACTCATTGGGGCGATCCCTGGCATTACGCGCTGTCGCGGATCGTGGTCGCCGCGCGCGCCAACGGCCTCCGGCCTATCGACGGGCCCTACAGCGACTTCCATGACCCGGGTGGGTTTCGGGCGGCTGCGCGGCGCGTGGCGGCGATGGGCGTCGAAGGCAAATGGGCGATCCATCCGTCGCAAATCGCGTTGGCCAACGAGATCTTCACGCCGGCGCCGCACGAGGTCGAGCGCGCCCACCGCATCGTCACCGCGATGGCCGACGCCGCGCAACAGGGACATGGTGCGGTGACGCTGGAGGGGCGGATGGTCGACGCCGCGTCGATCCGGCAGGCCCAAGCGCTGCTCAAGAAGGCGGAGATGGCGGCGGCCCGCTGATGCGCCACTATCTCGATTTCGAAAAGCCCATCGCCGAGCTCGAAGACAAGATCGAAGAGCTGCGCCATCTTTCCAATTCGGCGGAGCTCAACATCGCCGATGAGGTATCGCGGCTCGAGACCAAGCTCGATCGTCAACTCCGTCAGGTATATGCGCGTTTGACGCCATGGCAGAAAGTGCAGATCGCGCGCCATCCCGACCGGCCGCACGGCACCGACTTTATCAAGGGCCTGATCACCGAGTTCACGCCGCTGGCCGGTGACCGCGCGTTTGCCGAGGATCGTGCGATCCTCGGCGGCATCGGGCGCTTTCGCGATACCAGCGTAGTCGTGATCGCGCACGAAAAGGGCGCCGATACCGAGGCGCGCATGAAGCACAATTTCGGCATGGCGCGGCCCGAGGGTTACCGGAAGGCGCGCCGGCTGATGGAGTTGGCGGACCATTTCCGCTTGCCGGTCCTGTCGTTCGTGGACACCGCCGGCGCTTATCCCGGCGTCGATGCCGAGGCCCGGGGCCAGGCCGAGGCGATCGCGCGCGCCATCGAAACGTGTCTCAAGATCGAGGTGCCGTTGGTGGCCACGATCATCGGCGAGGGCGGTTCGGGCGGCGCGATCGCGCTCGCGGCCGGCAACCGCGTGCTGATGCTGGAGCATGCCGTCTATTCGGTGATCTCGCCCGAAGGCTGCGCAACGATTCTGTGGCGCGTGGCGGATAAAGCGGAAGACGCCGCCGACGCGCTAAAGCTAACGGCTCAGGATTTGACCCGGCTCGGCGTGGTCGATGCGGTAGTGTCGGAGCCGTTGGGCGGCGGTCATCGCGCGCCGACGGAAACCGTTGCGGCCGTGGGCGACGCAATCGAACAACAGCTGCGGCCGTTGCTGACGCTGGACGGGCCGGCGTTGCGGGCGCAACGGCGGGAGAAGTTCCTCGGCATCGGCGCCAAGGGACTTTAGATCGTCTCCCCGTCAATGAGATCGGCGGGACGCAGGCTGTAGCCGGTACCGCGAACGGTATGCAACAAGGGCGCGGCGAAGCCCTTATCGATTTTCTGCCGCAACCGGCTGACGTGCACGTCGATCACGTTGGTCTGCGGATCGAAATGATGATCCCAGACCTTTTCGAGCAGCATGTTGCGCGTCACCACCTGGCCGGCGTGGCGCATCAAATATTCCAACAGCCGGAACTCGCGCGGCAGCAGATCGATCTGCGTATCGCCGCGCATGACGGTACGACTGAGGAGGTCGAGCTCGAGATCGCCGACTTTCAGCTTGGTTTCCGCACCGACGCGGCGAACGACGGCGTCGAGCCGCGCCAACAATTCCGACAGCGCGAACGGCTTCGGCAGATAGTCGTCACAGCCGGCGCGCAGGCCGACGACGCGATCCTCGACATCGCCCAAGGCGCTCAGCACGACGATCGGGGTCTGATTTTTCGCCGCGCGCAAGGCCGCCACGATCGAGAGGCCGTCGAGGCCCGGCAGCATGCGGTCGATGACCAGCGCGTCGAACGATTCGTTGGCGGCCCGCTCCAGCCCTTCGCGCCCGGCTTCCTCCAGGGCCACGACATGGCCGCTTTCGGTCAGTCCCTTTCGCAGATAAGCGCCGACTTCGCGGTCGTCTTCGACCACCAGAATACGCATCGCACGTCCCGCCCGGCCTCGCGCTCCCCTTGCCGCCGTGGCGACGCGCCGGTGGCGGCGCCGCGGCGTGGTGTCCAGGACCCCCGGCTAGCCGTGATCCTCGCCGCCCTTGTCCATCGAGACCGCAACGTACGCGTTATTGCCGTTGCGGTTGATCAGCAAAAGCACGCTCTTGTTCTTGCTCTGACCGGCGGCGTCGAGCTTTTGCGCCGCTTCCTTCGGCGACGTCACCGCTTCCTGATCGATGGTCTGGATGATGTCGCCCGGCTGCAGCCCTTCATGCGCGAACGGACTGTTGTTGGCGACCGACGTCACCACTACGCCTTTCACGTTCTTGCCGATATGCAGCCGAGTGCGCCAATCCTGATCGAGCGGCGCCAGTTTAAGGCCGAGCGCCGAGGCGTGCGGTGGTGCCGCCTTCGGTTCCTCCGATTGCGTCGAAGCCGCGGCGAGCTTCGGATTGTTCGGCATTTCGGCGATCACCGGGTTCAGTGTTATCGACCGGTCCTTGCGCCAGATCTTGACGTCCGCGGATTCACCGACGCGTGTATCCGCGACGATGATCGGCAGATCGCGGACATGGTGCACGACGTGTCCGTCGAAGCTCAGGATCACATCGCCCTGCTGAAAGCCCGCCTTCTGCGCAGGGCCGTCGACCGTGACGTCCGCTACCAGCGCGCCTTCCGCATGGGGCAGGCCGAGGCTTTTCGCGATCTCCGGCGTTACTTCCTGGATTTGGACGCCGAGCCAGCCGCGCAACACTTTGTGATGCTCGCGCAACTGCTCGATCACGGGCCTGGCCTGGCTCGCCGGAATTGCGAAGCCGATACCCACGGAGCCGCCGTTGGGCGAATAGATCGCGGTATTGATGCCGATCACCTGGCCGGCCAGGTTGAAAGTGGGACCGCCGGAATTGCCGCGGTTGATGGCGGCGTCGAGCTGCAAGAAATCGTCATAGGGGCCGGAGTGAATGTCGCGGCCGCGCGCCGAAATGATGCCGGAGCTGACGGTGCCGCCGAGGCCGAAGGGGTTGCCGACCGCCAATACCCAGTCGCCCACCTGCGCGGCGTTACTGTCGCCCCACGTAACGTAGGGCAACGGCTTGTCAGCCTTGATCTTGAGAAGGGCGAGGTCGGTCTTGCTGTCGCGGCCGATCACCTG
>JASHUX010000262.1 GCA_030039775.1 Alphaproteobacteria bacterium
CTCCAGACGCGGCTTGAAAAAGGCAAGGTCCACGGTTTTCTGGCTAATGTAGTACCAGGTGTTGGGATCGAAGCTCGCGACGGAGGACGGCGATCCCAGCAAGGCGGTCACCGATGCTTTATCCGTGACGCCCGGCTTGATCGACGCCATGAGCTTTTTATCGGGATTGTTGCCGCGCAAATCCGTGGGCGGGCTGCACGCCGTGAGGGCTATCGCCGCTGCGATGATTGCCGGGGCGACGATCCGTTGCGAGAAAGGCCGTTGGAACATGACGGCTGAAAAGTGCCCCGGCGTTGTATTGGTTGTCAACGTCGTGCGACGGCATCTGCGGCGGCGCGCGGGGTTGACTTGCCGACGCGGCAGCCCGAGCCTGCGCCGGGCTTGAAAGCCGGATGACGGAATGATTGGCGTTCTCAATCGCCGACGGCAGCGTCGCGATGCGGCGCTGGCCGCCTATAACGCGATCGTAACCCGCGCGCGCGATGCCCGCCTGTTTGCCGCGTGGGGCGTACCGGACACGGTCGATGGCCGGTTCGAGATGTTGAGCCTGCACGCTTTCCTGGTGCTGAACCGGCTGAAGCGCGAAGCCGCCGCCAAGGATTTCGCGCAGACCCTGTTCGACATCGTGTTCGCCGATCTCGATCGCGGGGTGCGCGAGATGGGGGCGAGCGATATCGGGGTCGGCAAGCAGGTCAAGGCCATGGCGCGCGGCTTCTATGGCCGCATCGCCGCTTACGACAAGGGCCTCGGCGATGAGGCCGAGCTGGAAGCGGCGCTGCGGCGCAATCTCTTCGGCACCGTCCAAGCCACGGCGGACAACGTCGCCGCCGCGGCGCGATACCTACGAGGGCAGGCGGCGGCGCTGGCGGTCGCGCCGGTGGACGCACTATTGGCGGGTCAGGTGCCCTTTGCCGCGCTATGAACGCCCCGGAATTTTCACGCCCGATCGACGTGGCGCTTCTCGGCGCGGCCGAGGCGCATTACGACATCGCGGCGACCGAGGCTGAGCGACTCGCACTGTCGAAACGCTTCGATCTTGTGTCGCTTGACCGGTTCGATGCCCACGTGACCTTGCGGCGTGTCGCCGGCGGCATGATACGGCTGAGCGCGTCGCTGGCCGCCGATCTGGTGCAGGCCGACGTCGCGACGCTGGAGCCGTTGCCGGGCCATGTCGAAGACGATTTCACCTTGTTGTTCGGCGCCGGCGTTGACGACGGGTCGACGATCGATCCGAATGCCGAGCTGGTAGAGCCGCTCGACGATGGCCATATAGATATCGGCGAAGCGGTGGCGCAGCAATTGTCGCTGGCGATCGACCCCTATCCGCGCGCCCCCGCTGCGTAAGCGGCGGCGTTGCTATTCCTCCGGTTTTTGGCTATTGACCTGCAACGCGCGCCCGTTGGGCGCCATTCCCGAGTGACAACCCATGGCCGTTCCGAAAAAGAAGACCTCGAAGTCGCGCCGCAACATGCGCCGCGCGCACCATCACCTGAAGCCGTCAAGCTACGTCGAGTGCTCGAATTGCGGTGAGATGAAGCGTCCGCATCACGTCTGCGCCGCTTGCGGCCATTACGATGGACGCGAAGTGGTGGCGACCGCGGCAACGTGACTCTGGCCCGGTTTCCGTGACTCAGACCGTCACCGTCGCGCTGGACGCGATGGGCGGCGATCACGCGCCGGCCATGGTGGTGCAGGGCGCGGCGATCGCCATGCGCCGTCTGCCGCAGACCGAATTTCTGCTGTTTGGCGACAAGACGAAGCTCGAGCCATTGGTCGCGCGCCACAAGAAACTGGCGGCGCGATTCCACATCCAGCATACGGACGAGCGCGTCGCCGATGACGCCAAGCCGTCGCTGGCCTTGCGCGCCGGGCGCAATTCCAGCATGCGCCTTGCCATCGACGCGGTGGGCGAGGGCAAGGCCGACTGTGTCGTCTCGGCCGGCAACACCGGCGCATTGATGGCCATGGCCCGCTTCAGCCTCAAGATGATACCAGGGATCGACCGTCCCGCGATGGCGTCACTGGTGCCGACGCTGCGCGGCGAAAGCGTGATGCTCGATCTCGGGGCCAATATCGAATGTGACGCCGAGAACCTGGTGCAGTTCGCGTTGATGGGCGAGATGTTCGCCCGCACCGTGCTGGGGCAGTCGCACCCGTCGGTCGGCCTGCTCAATGTCGGCTCCGAGGAAATGAAGGGTCATGACGCGGTCCGCGCCGCGTCGGCCCGCCTGCGGGCGCCCGGTTCGCCCATCAACTTTTTCGGCTTTGTCGAGGGCGACGACATCGCCGCCGGCACGGTGGACGTGGTCGTCACCGACGGTTGGACCGGCAACGTCGCGCTGAAGACAGCGGAAGGGACTGCGCGGCTGGTGCTGGATTTCGTCCGCTCCTCGTTCCGCCATTCGCTGACGGCGCGCGTCGGCTACCTGTTTGGCGGTTCGGCCTTGACCAAGCTGCGCAAGCGGGTCGATCCGCGGCAATATAACGGCGCGGTGTTCCTCGGGCTCAACGGCATCGCGGTAAAGAGTCACGGCGGCGCCGACGCTCTCGGTTTTGCCAACGCCATCGGCGTCGCGGTCGACATGCGCAAGAACGGCTTCCTCGACCTGATCCGCGACGGTTTACAGCGTCTCAAGAATCTGGCGCCGGCTCCGGCGGCGGCAAGCTGATGCCCTTTCGCAGCCTGGTGCGCGCGTGCGGCGCTTATCTGCCCCAGCGCGTCATGACCAACGACGAGCTGGCGGCACGGCTCGACACCTCGAACGATTGGATCGTGCAGCGCACCGGGATCCGGCAGCGCCATATCGCCGCCGACGGCGAAACCACGTCCGATCTTGCGACGGTCGCGGCGGAACGCGCGCTTGCCAGCATCGGCATGACGGGTGCGGACCTCGATTTGATCGTGCTCGCGACAGCGACACCCGACCACACGTTTCCGGCGACCGCCGCCAAGGTTCAAGCGCGGCTCGGCATGCGGCGCGGCGCGGCGTTCGATGTCCAGGCGGTGTGCACGGGGTTTATCTATGCGCTGTCGGTAGCGGACAACGCGATCCGTACCGGGCAAGCGAAGCGCGCCCTGGTTATCGGCGCTGAGACATTTTCGCGGATTCTCGATTGGAACGACCGCGGGACCTGTGTGCTGTTCGGCGACGGCGCCGGCGCCCTGGTGCTCGAGGCGGTTCCCGACGAAGGTGGGTCCGCGGCGCGGGGCGTGCTATCGACCCATCTTCATAGCGACGGCACCGGCTATGAACTGCTTTATGTGGATGGCGGCCCGTCGACATCCGGGGTCGCGGGGCACGTGCGAATGGAAGGACACGAAATCTTCCGCCATGCGGTGCAGCGCTTGGCGGAAGTGGTCGACGAGGCCCTGACCGCGAACCGGCTTAAGGCGGATGCCGTCGATTGGCTGGTGCCGCATCAGGCCAATCGCCGCATTATCGATGCGATGGGAAAAAGGTTGGGACTTCCGCCCGAAAAAGTCGTGATCACCATCGATCGTCACGCCAACACATCGGCGGCGTCAGTGCCGCTCGCTCTCGCCGAAGCGAGTGCCGACGGCCGCATCCGCGCCGGACAATTGGTGTTAATGGAGGCCATGGGCGGCGGTCTCACCTGGGGTGCTGCACTCGTTCGCTGGTGACCTTTAGGCAACAGGCGATGCAATTAAGAGATTCATACAACTAACTGTAATTGACGGATTTCCGAGCGAGCGGTACGGTTCTCCAAAGAAGTGGGGGAGGCGAGATGGCCGCACAAACGGTAACACGCGCGCAATTAAGCGAAGCCGTGTACCAAGAAGTTGGCCTGTCGCGTAACGAATCAGCCGAGCTGGTCGAGACCGTTTTGGAAGAAATCTGCAAGGCTCTGGTACGCGGCGAGATGGTCAAAATATCTTCATTTGGCAGTTTCGCTGTGCGCCGTAAGGGTCGGAGAATAGGGAGAAATCCGAAAACGGGCCAAGAGGTCCCGATAAGCCCGCGGCGGGTTTTGGTGTTCCGCGCCTCGCATCTTCTCAAGGATCAAATCGATGCGGCCTTGAGCGGCCGGAAAGGGGCCGGACCCGCATGAGTTACGATCTTCCGCCGACAGGCGCTTTCGGGCGCCGCGCGGCGAAATCCGCCGAGGCATTCCGCACCATCAGCGAGGTCGCCGAGGAACTTGAGGTGCCGCAGCATGTGTTGCGGTTTTGGGAATCGCGTTTCCCGCAGGTGCGGCCGCTGAAGCGCGCCGGCGGCCGCCGCTATTATCGCCCGGACGACGTGGCCTTGCTGCGCCGGATCCGGCAATGCCTCTACGATCAGGGCTACACGATCAAGGGCGTGCAAAAGCTGTTGCGGGAAGGCGCGCTCAAAAGTGCCGATCTCGTACGCGCCGGCACCCAGGCGGGCATCGTCAGCAAAGCGGAGACGGCGGAGAAGGCCGATCAAGCGCAAGAGCTGCGCGACATCATCGCGGAGCTGCGCGCCGAGCTCGTTATGCTGCGCGATCTCTTGCGGCGGGCCAATCAGTAGGTCAGAATTCGTCGCCCGACAGGCCGGAGCGTAGCGCAGCCTGGTAGCGCATCAGCATGGGGTGCTGAGGGTCGCGAGTTCGAATCTCGCCGCTCCGACCATTCTATAAAATCAATGGCTTACGGGGTATAGTTTATGTTAGCTCACGACCGCACGGCCGGCTTGCGTGAGCTTGCAGACAAGCCAGTCCGGCTTCAGCGGATTGGCGAACCAGGGTTCGGCCCAGCCGCGCTCGACGCACGAACGGATAGTCTGCGGATGGATCGCCTGGCCGAATTCGTCGAACAGGGGAAGCTTGCCGCCCGGCTGCGAAAGGCCGCGGCTGAGCCACTGGCGTTGCACGGCAGAAGGTGCCGTGCGCGTCGGCAATCGTTGGACTTCCCCCATGACCCGACATTAAACCATAGAATGCTTATCGCTAGTTAGTGGTGGGGAGGAGTCTCGCATGAGCACTATGTACGTCTATGTCACGGCCGGCGAAATCGACGAGGCGCGCAAGATCGGCCGCGCCGCGGTGGAACAGCGGCTGGCCGCCTGCGCCAACGTCATCTCGGGGATCGATTCGATTTACTGGTGGCAGAACAAAGTCCAGGAGACGGAAGAGGCGGTGCTGATCATGAAGACCACGGCCGATCGGGTCGAAGAGCTGATCAACCTCGCGAAGGACATGCACACGTACGAATGCCCGTGCATCGAGGCATGGCCGATCACCGACGGCCACCGTCCCTTCCTCGATTGGATCGCCGCGGAAGTGTCGCGACGCTGATCACTGCTGCTGCCAGGGCGGCGGGCGCTTTGCGATAAAGGCGTCGATCCCCGCCTCGGTGTCGCGGTCGAGCATGTTCCGAACCATGGCCTCGCCGGCGTCGCGATAGGCCGCGGCCAGATCCATGTCCACCTGGCGATAGAAGGATTGCTTGCCGAGCGCCATCGCCGACGGCAATTGGCTTGCAACGCGGCGCGCCAGCGTGGCGACGGCGTCGTCGAGGTCCGCGGCGGGCACGACGCGGTTGACCAGGCCGATACGGTGCGCTTCATCCGCGGAAATGAAGTCGCCCGTAAGCAGCATCTCCATCGCCGCCTTGCGCCCGATCGCGCGCGACACGGCGACCGCGGGCGTTGAACAGAACAACCCGACATTGATGCCGGAAGTGGCGAAGCGCGCCTGATCCGACGCGACCGCGAGATCGCAAGTCGCGACGAGTTGGCACCCCGCCGCCGTGGCGATGCCGTGGACGCGCGCGATCACCGGCTGCGGCAGCGCGACGATGCGCATCATCATCCGGCTGCATTGCGCAAACACGGCCTCGTAATATTGCTTGCTGGGATTGGCGCGCAGCTCGCGCAGGTCGTGCCCGGCGCAGAAGCCCGGCCCGGCGCCGGCCAGCACAACCACCTTCACGCCAGTGTCCTTGGCGATCGCGGCGAGCGCGTCCTCCACGGCGGTCATCGTCGCGACCGACAGCGCATTGCGCAGCTCCGGCCGGTTTAGCGTCAGCGTCGCGACGCCCCTGTCGTCATGCCGGAGAAGCAAGGCTTGCGAAGTCCCGTCCATGGATTTCATTTCACTCCCGCATCGCCGATGCGGTCAAGGCGGCCACGGCCGCATTCCCTTTGTCGTGCGTTCGCCGTATGATGGCGTCGTCATGGTGAGGGGTGTTTTATGCGCGCGTCATTCGTGATTCCGGCTCTCTCGGCCATCGCCATCCTCGCCGGCCTTCCGGCGGCCCAGGCGTTCGAGGCCACGACCGAGGACCAATTGCCCCCGAACACCATGTCGACCAAGCTCGCCGATCCGGACGACATCATTCAGGACATGTCGCAACGTTACACCGGCAACAGCGCGACGATTTATCATTCCGGTCCGATCACGATCGGCATCATGGGGCCGGGCGGCGGCGCCTACGGCGGCACCAGCCCCTTCCTCGACGATCCGGCGGCCAGCACAGTGCCCAGCAAGCGCGAGTGGTAATATAATACCACATAGCTCAATACCTTGATCTAGCTGTATTATCCGGCGTTGACGCGCGAGTTTCGCGTGGCATACTGCGCCGCTCTTAAAGAGGCGCCCATGACCACGTTTTCCGCCAAGCCGTCCGACATCAAGAAGGGTTGGACGCTGATCGACGCCGATGGGCTGGTGCTCGGCCGGCTCGCCGCGCTGATTGCGACGCGGCTCCGCGGCAAGCACAAGCCGGCCTACACGCCGCATATGGATGACGGCGACCATATCGTCGTGATCAACGCGGCGAAGGTGCGGCTCACCGGCAACAAGGGCCAGCAGAGCATCAATTATTGGTATTCAGGCTTTCCCGGCGGGCTGAAGGAACATTCGAAGGGCGCGATCCTCGCCGGCAAGCATCCCGAGCGGGTGATCCTTAAGGCGGTGGAGCGCATGGTGCCGCGCGGTCCGATGGGCCGCAAAGTGATGGGTCATCTTCGGGTTTATCCCGGCCCCGACCATCCGCACGAGGCGCAAAAGCCGGTGACGCTCGATGTCGGCGCGCTGAACCGCAAAAACAAGAGGGCATGACATGGCGGACGAACGGCCATCCCTGAGCCAATTGGGCCAAGCGTTTCTCGGCGCGGGCGTGCGCGGCCAGAACCAGGCGCCGCCGCCGAAGGCGGACGAGCATGACGAACCGGCGCAGCAGAAGCTCGACGAGCACGGCCGCGCCTACGCCACCGGCAAGCGTAAGAACGCGGTGGCCCGCGTCTGGCTCAAGCCGGGCAAAGGCAGTGTGACGATCAACGGCCGCGACAGTCCGGTCTATTTCGCGCGGCCCGTCTTGCGCATGATCATCGCGCAGCCGTTCCAGGTCGCGAACCGCCTCAACCAATATGACGTGACATGCACGGTGATCGGCGGCGGTTTGTCAGGCCAGGCCGGTGCCGTGCGCCACGGCATCAGCCGCGCGCTGACCTATTACGAGCCGGGCCTGCGGCCGGTGCTGAAGCAGGTCGGCTTCCTCACCCGCGACAGCCGCGTGGTCGAGCGCAAGAAGTACGGCAAGGCCAAGGCCCGCCGCTCCTTCCAGTTCTCGAAGCGCTAGTCTGGCGACCGCGCTTCCCGGCATTCGTGCCTGCGTCTTCGACGCATACGGCACGCTGTTCGATTACGTCTCGGCGGCGGCGCGTTGCCGCGATGTGCTCGGCGACAAATTCGCCGGGTTGGCGGCGTTGTGGCGCGACAAGCAGCTCCAGTACACGTGGCTCCGTACGTTGGAGGGGCGGCACGCTGATTTCTGGCAGGTCACCGGCGACGCGCTCGATTACGCGCTTGAGACGCTCGGGGTCGTCGACCCGGTGTTGCGCGCGCGGCTGATGGACGCGTACCGCACGCTCGACGCTTTTCCTGATGTGGCCGACACGTTACGCCGCCTCAAAGCCGCAGGGCTTCGTACCGCGATCCTGTCGAACGGCACCCCCGACATGCTGCGGGCCGCGATCGATGCCACCCGCCTCGGGCCGCTGCTCGATGCGGTTCTGTCGGTCGGGGAAGTCGGCGTGTTCAAGACTCATCCCAAGGTCTACCAGCTTGCGCTCGATCGGCTCGGCCTGCCCGCGAGCGCGATCTGCTTCGTCTCGTCGAACGGCTGGGACGCGTACGCCGCGTCGGCGTTCGGCATGCGTGTGGTGTGGTGCAACCGCTACGGTCAGCGTCCCGAAAGGTTGCCGGGCAAGCCCGATCACGTGATTGCAACATTGGCCGATCTGCCGCCGCTGCTCGGCGCTTGATCGCGGTGCGATACATACAATATGGTGTCGCCATGATTCAGGGTTTTTCATCGCCCGCGAAGCGCCTCCGACGATCCTGACGTCGGGACGAGACCCCTGCGTCTCGAATCATCATATTCTGCAATCACTGATGAGACCGGCCCGCGTGCCGGCAAGGCGAAGCGAAGATGAGTCAGGACAAAGTCAAAACCCGGATCGCGATTTTAGGCGCCAGCGGCTATACCGGCGTCGAGCTGCTGCGCATGTTGGCGCATCACCCGAACGCGGAGATCGTGGCACTCACGGCGGATCGCCAGGCCGGCAAGGACATCGGCACGGTCTTCCCGCATCTCCTGATCCGCAGCCTGCCCAAGCTCGTGCAAATCAACGAGGTCGATTGGAGCAAGGTCGATCTCGTGTTTTGCTGCCTGCCGCACGGCACGACGCAGGAGGTGATTGCCGGCTTGCCGAAGCACCTGCGCATTCTCGATCTCTCCGCCGATTTCCGTCTCGCCGATCCGGCCGTGTACGCCAAATGGTACGGCCACGCGCATCGTGCCGTCGCGCTGCAAGACGAGGCAGTGTACGGCCTGACCGAGGTGATGCGTCACGCGATCTCCAGCGCGCGTCTTGTTGCGGTGCCGGGCTGCTATCCCACAGGCGCGCAATTGCCGCTGATTCCGTTGATCAAGGCGGCCGTGATCGACGCCGACGACATCGTCATCGATGCGAAGTCCGGCGTCACCGGCGCGGGCCGTGCCGCTAAGGAGACCAGCCTGTTCGCCGAAGTGTCGGAAGGCATCAACGCCTACGGCGTCGCCAATCATCGCCACATGCCGGAGATCGAGCAGGGCCTGTCGCGCGCGGCCGGCCGGCCGATCGCGGTCAGCTTTACGCCGCATTTGATGCCGATGAATCGCGGCATCCTCTCGACCATTTATGTTCGTTACGCCAACGGCGCGACGCTGGCCGATTTGCGCCGCGCGCTCGAGGAGGCCTACGGGGACGAGGCGTTCGTCCACGTGCTGCCGGCGGGTTCGATGCCCGCGACGCATCATGTCCGCGGCTCCAATCTTTGCTTGATCGGCCTGGCGCAGGATCGGCTCTCCGGCCGTGCCATTATCATTTCGGCGCTCGACAATCTGGTGAAGGGCGCGTCCGGTCAGGCGATTCAGGACATGAACGTCATGCTCGGCCTCGACGAATCGACCGGCTTGCAACAGGAGCCGCTGTTTCCATGAACATCATCCGCGCCTATGGCGGCTACACGCCGAAGATCCATCCGACGGCGTGGGTCGCCGAGAGCGCCGCGCTGATCGGCGACGTCGAGATCGCCGAGGGCGCCGGCATCTGGTACGGCGTGGTGTTGCGCGGCGACAGCGGCGGTATCCGCATCGGGCGCAACTCCAATGTGCAGGATAATTCGGTGATGCACGAAGGCGTCGTCGTCGGCGAGAATATCACCATTGGCCACATGGCGTTGGTCCATGCCTGCAAGCTCGAGAACAACAGCTTCGTCGGCATGAGCGCGACGGTGATGGACGGCGTGGTCGTGGAGGAGGGTGCGATGGTCGCGGCCGGCGCGCTCGTCACGCCGGGCAAGCGCATTCCAAAAGGCCAACTCTGGGCGGGCCGTCCCGCGAAATTCATGCGCGAGCTCAGGGACACCGACTATCACGAGATGCGCCAAAGCGCGACCTACTATGTCGAGCTGGCGAAGAAATACCGCGGCGGTTGACGATCAGGTTCCGAAATAGCGCGGGTGGTCGATATCCGCAATCAGTCCGTCCTGCTGCGGGCGCCAGCCAAGCAGTTCTCGTGTCCGCGGGCTCGATGCCGGGACATTGAAGGCGGCAAAATTCGCGAACCACGTGAAATGCTTGGCCGCGTCCGCCGGCGACAGCGACACCACCGGCACGTTGAGACGGTGACCGATCACGGCGGCGATGTCACGGAACGGCACGCCTTCGTCGGCGACGGCGTGATAGCGGGCGCCGGCGGTGCCGTTCTCGAGCGCGAGCCGGTAGAGATGCGCCGCGTCGAGCCGATGCACCGATGCCCAACGGTTCATCCCGTCGCCGATATAAGCCGATACGCTTTTCTCGCGCGCAAAACCGATAAGCCGTGGCACGAAGCCATGATCGCCGGCGCCATGAACCGACGGCGGCAGCCGTACCACAGACGCCCGCAGGCCGCGCGCCGCCATGCCCACCGCCGTCTCTTCCGAGGCGCGCGGCATCGCGGGAGACGCAAGCCGGGGCGGGTCGTCCTCCATCAAAAGCGGCCCCGAGCCCTGCACGGCTAGGCCGGAGGTTACGAGCAGTAGACGATCGGAGCCGGCGAGCACGCCGCCCATCGCCTCGATCGCGCGGCGGTCCATTTCGCAATTAGCCGCGAATTTCGAGAAATCGTGGTTAAAGCCGGTATGGATGACGCCGTCCGACGCCGCGGCGCCACGGCGGAGGCCGTCGAGGTCTTCGAGATCGCCGCGATGCACCACAGCGCCGGTGGCGGCGAGCGATTTGGCGGCGGCGTCCGAACGCGCGAGGCCGGTTACGTGGTGGCCGGCGGCGATGAGCTCCTGGACAATGGCAGAACCGACGAAGCCGGTGGCACCGGTGACGAAGACACGCATGACGACCTT
Organism: Alphaproteobacteria bacterium; assembly: GCA_030039775.1. GTDB lineage: Bacteria > Pseudomonadota > Alphaproteobacteria > ATCC43930 > CGMCC-115725 > JAATGI01. The sequence continues at coordinate 10,876 of JASHUX010000262.1, forward strand.
CCCCTGGATAAGCCTTGAGGACCGCCCGTGCGGCCCGCGTAATCAAGGTAGGTACGGGCCGCAAGACGATCTATGCTGTAGCGTCCGTATTATCTTCGCCATCGTCCGGAGTTACCCGTGGACCCGCTCTCCGATGTCCTGTCGCTATTGAAGCCGCGCACGTATCTGTCTCGCGGCTTCGATATTGGCGGCGACTGGTCGATCCAGTTTCCGCGCCACGACGGCATCAAATGCTACGCGATTTTTTCCGGCAAATGTTGGCTGTGCGTCGACGGCGCCGAGCCGGTACATGTGGAGACGGGCGATTGCTTTCTGTTGCTGCGCGGGCGGCCGTTCCGCCTGGCCAGCGATCCGCGTTTGCCGCCGGTCGACTTTAGGACGATTTTCTCGGCCGCGCGGGACGGCATCGCCGTCCATAATGGCGGCGGCCGGTGCGTCGGCGTGGGCGGGCATTTCGCCTTCGCCGGCAATCATGCCGACATCCTGTTGAGCATGCTCCCGCCGGTCGTGCATCTCCGCACGGAGGCCGAGAAAGCGGCGCTGCGCTGGTCATTGGAGCGGATGGTGCAGGAGTTGCGGGAGCCGCAGCCGGGCGGCGCGCTCGTGGCGCAGCATCTCTCGCACATGATGTTGGTTCAGGCGCTGCGCCTGCATTTGGCCGAGGGACCGCAGGGCGGCGTCGGCTGGTTCTTCGCGCTCGCCGACAAGCAGATCGGTACCGCGATCGCGGCGATGCACGACGATCCCGCGCATCGCTGGACCTTAGCCGAACT
>JASHUX010000263.1 GCA_030039775.1 Alphaproteobacteria bacterium
GCTGTTCGCGGCGATCGGATCCGGCCTTTTGACCGGCCGGCCGGTGCTGGCGGGAGCGCTATTTTTCGCGCTCCTCGCGCTGATGAGTGCGATCGCGGTATTCGTGTCACGCATGGGAACGCGCGAGGTCGCGGGACGGGCGGCCCTCCTGAGCCAGGCGATCGCCGCCTCGCCCAACGCTCATCTCATTGTGGCGCCCGAAGGCTCGATCGCCTACGCCAACTCCGCGTTCCGGCGCTTCTTTCCCGAAATCCGCACGCTGCCGCTCGAAGTGATCGCGTTGAGCGTCGCGGGTGACGAGGCCGCCAAGGAATTTCAGCGCATCCAATCCGAAGCCGTCGAGCGCGGCCGGGCCAGCGGCAGGCTCGCGATCCGGCGCAGCGCCGGCGCCACGTTGTGGTTCTTCGTCTCCGCTAGCCTGTTACCGCACAGCCCCGGCTATATCCTGTGGAGCTTCGAGGACATTACGCAGCGCCAGGAAATGGAGCTGGCAATCCAGGACGAGGAAGCCGAGCCGGCCGAATTCCTCGATACCGCGCCGACCGGATTCTATTCGGTCGATGCCGACGGCCGCTTCCTCATCGTCAATCAGACGCTCGCCGATTGGTTCGGCCGCAGTCCCGGCGAACTGGTCGAAAGCGGCGCCAAGCTCGGCGATTTCGTCGTCGCCGACAGTCCCTTGCGCGGCCCGGCTTACGCGCCGTTCGGCGGCGGCGGGGGCGGGACGCAGCGCGGCGAGTTGGTGCTGCGCGGCGACGAGGGCCGGCTGATCTACGCGTCCGTGAGCCAAAGCGTGGTGCGCGCCGGCGATCAGCTGCGCACCCGGTCGGTGGTGCGCGATCTCACCTCCCAGCACGAATGGGCCGAGGCGCTGAAGCGCTCGCGCTTGCGCTTCCAACGCCTGTTTGCCGACGCCCCCGTCGGCATCGCGCTGCTCGCCGCCAACGGCCACATCGAAGAAGCCAATCGCGCGCTCGGCACGCTCTTGGGGGCCAACGCCGCCGATCTCATCGGCCGTGATCTCGCCGATTTCGTCATCGGTGAGGATCGGGGACAGGTGCTGACGCATATCGCCGAGGCCGCCGCCGGCCGTGCCGCCGCGCGCCCGGTCGACGTCCGCGTGCTGGCGCCGCGAGAGACCTGGGCGTCGCTGTTCATCGGCCGGCTCGAGGGTCACGCCGAGGATGAGGCGGGCCTGGTGCTTCACGTCATCGACACCACCGAGCAGAAGAGTCTCGAGGCCCAATTCGCGCAAAGCCAGAAGATGCAGGCGGTCGGTCAGCTCGCGGGCGGCGTCGCGCACGATTTCAACAATCTGCTGACGGCGATGATCGGCTTTTGCGATCTGCTCCTGATGCGGTTCAAGCCCGGCGATCCGTCCTTCGCCGACATCATGCAGATCAAGCAGAACGCCAACCGCGCCGCCAACCTGGTACGGCAGCTCCTGGCGTTCTCGCGTCAGCAGACCCTGCAGCCGACGGTGCTGAACCTTACCGACGTGCTGTCGGAATTGTCGAACTTGCTGCGCCGGCTGATGGGCGAGAAGGTCGAGCTCCAAGTCATCCACGGGCGCGATCTAGGCCTAGTCGAGGCCGATCAGGGCCAGATCGAGCAGGTGGTGATCAATCTCGCCGTCAATGCGCGCGACGCCATGCCGAACGGCGGCACGCTCACCATCCGTACCGCCAACGCCACCATCGCGAGCCCGCTGCGCCGCGGCGTCGAAGTGATGCCGGCCGGCCCCTACGTACTAATCGAGGTCGGCGACACCGGCATCGGCATCCCGAAGGAAAATCTCGCGCGCATTTTCGAGCCGTTCTTTTCCACCAAGGAAGTCGGCTCGGGCACCGGACTCGGCCTCTCCACCGTTTACGGCATCGTCAAGCAGACGGGCGGTTTCGTGTTTATCGATAGCGAGCCGGGGAAAGGCGCCCAATTCTCGATCTACCTGCCGCGCGTGCAGGGCAAGGCGGCGGCGGCGCGGGCGAGCGAGGCGGGCGACGATGCCGCCGATTTGACCGGCACCGCCACCATCCTGCTGGTCGAGGACGAAGACCCGGTGCGGCTGTTCTCGGCGCGCGCCTTGCGCAACAAAGGCTATCGCGTCATCGAGGCGAAGAGCGGCGAGGCCGCGCTCGAAATCGTCGAGCGCGGCGCCGAGCAGATCGACCTTATCGTCTCCGACGTGGTGATGCCGCGCATGGACGGGCCGGAAATGGCGGCCAAGATCCGCGAGCAGCATCCCGACATGAAGGTGATTTTCATTTCGGGCTACACCGAAGAAGCGTTCCGCGACCGCCTCAGCCACGACGTCCATTTCCTGCCGAAGCCGTACAACCTGAAGCAATTGGCGGCAAAGGTGAAACAGGTGCTCGAAGCGGCCTGAGTCCCGAGTCGCGATGAGTCTTGGCGGCGCCCGGGCCGCTTGGCACAATGTCGGCTATGCCCATCCGCCAATTGCCGCCGGTCGTCGTCAACCGCATTGCCGCGGGCGAGGTGATCGAGCGTCCCGCGGCGGCGGTGAAAGAGCTGGTCGAAAACGCGATCGACGCGGGCGCCACACATATCGACGTGACGTTGCGCGATGGCGGTCAGGCGCTGATCGCGGTCGGCGACGACGGGTCCGGCATGTCGGCGGCGGAATTGTCGCTGGCGGTCGAACGGCATTGCACCTCGAAGCTGCCCGACGACGATCTCCTCCACATCAAGTTGCTCGGCTTCCGCGGCGAGGCGCTGCCATCGATCGGCGCCGTGTCGCGTCTTGCCATCACCACGCGGCAGCGCGGCGGCGACGCGGTGCGGCTCTCGGTAGAAGGCGGTGCCAAGGGTGCGGTCGAGCCGGCGTCCCTCAATCCCGGCACACGAGTCGAGGTCCGCGATCTCTTTTTCGCGACGCCGGCACGGCTCAAATTCCTGAAGACCGCGCGCGCCGAGCGCGACGCGGCGGTCGACGCGGTGACACGGCTCGCCATGGCCTATCCGGCGATCGCCTTCACCGTGACCGGCGACGAAGGCCGCGCGTCGTTGCGGCTCGGCGCGGTGGCGCCGAGCCTGTTGCCGCAAGATGCGCGACGCGAGCGGCTAGCCGCGATCCTCGGCCGCGACTTCACCGACAACGCGCTCGAAATCTCCGCCGAGCGCCAAGGCGCGATCCTCTCCGGCCTCGCCGGCTTGCCGACCTTCAACCGCGCCACTGCGCGCGACCAATATCTTTTCGTCAACGGAAGACCAGTCAAGGACAAGCTCCTCGTCGGCGCGGTGCGTGGCGCCTATGCCGATTTCTTGGCCCGCGACCGCCACGCCATGGTGGCGCTGTTCCTTGAATTGCCGGAGACCGAGCTCGACGTGAACGTGCATCCGGCCAAGGCCGAGGTGCGGTTCCGCGACGCCGCGCTCGTGCGCGGCCTCATCGTCGGCGCGTTGCGTCACGCCATCTGCGGCGCCGGTCATCGCGCCTCGACCGACACGGCGGAGCAGGCGCTGGCCGCGTTCCGGCCCGAGCCCCCTGTCATGCTGCGCTCGGGTCACGGCAGTTTCGCCTATCCGACGCCCCGCCCATCGTTCGGCGCCGGGCTTGCCGAGGCGGCGATCGCGTTCTACGAGCCGGGACCGCGCCCGACCGCGCCGGTGGGGGAATACGCACCGGAGCAGCATTTCCCGTTGGGTGCCGCCTGCGCACAGCTCCACGACACCTACGTCGTGGCGCAGACCGCCGACGGCATCGTCATCGTCGATCAGCACGCGGCGCACGAGCGCCTGGTCTATGAGCGCATGAAAGAGGCGATGGCCGCGACCGGTGTCGCGCGTCAGATGCTGCTCTTGCCCGAAGTGGTCGAGCTCGACGAGGCCGACGCCGACCGGCTCGCCGCGCGCGCGAACGAGTTGGCCGAACTCGGCCTGGTGCTGGAAAAATTCGGTCGCGGCGCGGTGGTGGTGCGCGAGGTTCCGGCGCTGTTGGGCGAGACCGACGTCAAGGGCTTGGTGCGCGACCTCGCCGAAGAGATTGCGGAGCTCGGCGATGCGCTCGCCTTGAAGGAAAAGCTCGAGGATGTCTGCGGCACGATGGCGTGCCATGGCTCGGTCCGCGCCGGTCGCAAGCTCAACCAGGCCGAGATGAACGCGTTGTTGCGCCAGATGGAGGCGACGCCGCATTCGGGCCAGTGCAATCATGGCCGCCCGACCTATGTCGAACTGCGGTTGGCGGATATCGAACGGTTGTTCGGGAGACGGTGATCCCTCAGCCCCCGAGAGGCGGTTGTTTGGCTACCGTCAATTTCGGCGCGTGACCGCCGAATTCAATCGACCAGAACCGGTCGTAGATGTCGCCTTCCCAGTGCAAGCCGTCCACGCCCGGCGCATTTCGGATTTCGCTCTTCGGCACGTTTAGCGCCAACGCCAGATCGGGAATGTTGCCGTGATGCCAACAAACGATCACCAGCTTGCCGGCATAGTCCGGCTGATGCAGCAAATCGGCGGCCAGCACGGCATAGTCGCTGTCGGCGATATCGGCATGCAGCGGCATAGTCAGTGCGCGGGCCAATGGCGTCAGCGTCTCGACCGGCCGGTCGCTGTGCGTCGAGTTCGCGGCGGCGAAGAGAAAATCGGGGTTGGGGAAGAGCGACGGCATCGCCTTGGCCAGCATGTCGGCGCGCCGCACGCCGAGCGGACTGAGATTGGGGTCGAGTGCATCCGCCGGTTTTTCCGCGTGCCGCAGGATCACGATATGGGCTGGTCCGGTCCCCATGGTCGGAGCGGCGGCGGCGCGCGGCGACGGGCCGGCCGGAACGGGCCTCTTCGCCATCCGAGCCTTCA
>JASHUX010000264.1 GCA_030039775.1 Alphaproteobacteria bacterium
GCCCCCGCGACGATATCCGAGCGGACTCGCTCGACCAGGGCGGAGGATTGGGTCCGCGCGCCGTTTTCCGCCGTCGCGGCCACCTCCGAATCGTCAAATTTCATGGGCTCCCTCCCATCCGGCCGGACCTTATCACCCGGGTCCGGACTGGAAAAATATTTTTGGGCAGATTATACGTTTCTCACGAAATTTGCGAATAACGCGCACGCGCACCACGGAGGCAACGCCATGACGATCGACGCCGACATCAAGCCCGCGGCGGTGAAGGGCAAGAAGGGCGGCCTGCCGAGCAGGCTGCATCACAACGCCTATGTCACCAAGGACATGGAAGCGACCCGGCATTTCTACGAAGACATTCTCGGCTTCCCGCTGCTGGCGACATGGTGCGAGCAGGACGAGCTGTTCGGCGCGCTGCGCGTCTATTGCCATTGCTTCTTCGGCATCGGCGACGGCGGCGCGCTGGCCTTCTTCCAGTTCGCCAACCAGGGCGACCAGGACCAGTTCGGGCCGCAAATGCCGTTCTCGCCGTTCCATCACATCGCGCTCAATGTCGACGCGAAGACGCAAGCCGAGATCGAGGGACGCATCAAGGCGTCGGGCATGACCGAACCGCAGACCTTCGTGCTGGAGCACGGTTATTGCCGGTCGGTCTATGTCACCGATCCGAACGGCCTCATCGTCGAGCTGACGCGCGACGCGCCGAACGTCGAGCAGATCAACAAGGACCGCCTCGCCGATGCGCGCTCCGAGTTGAAGCGCTGGCTTGGGGGCGATCACCACTCCAACAACAATTACCGCTAGGACTCGAGGGGGAAATATCGTGGCGAAGATCCCGAAAAAGCTGCAGCCGCAGATCGACAACGCGTACGAGAACGAATACGAGATCCCGATGATCGGGATCGCACTGCCCGACGGCTACGTCAACATCGCGCCGCGCGGCTCGACGCAAGTCTATGACGACGACCATTTCTCGTTCTGGATCCGCGGCCGCGGCACCACCGACAAGCTGCTGCAAGACGGCGGCAAGCTGTCCGTTTTCTTCCGCAAGCTGCAATTGCGGACGGACGGCGTGTTGCCGATCGGCGGCATCGCCCGCTTTTTCGGCACTGTGTCGATCCACAAGTCCGGACCGGTCTACGACAAGGTCTGGGAGCGGCTGATCCCCGGCGAGAAGAAGTGGGACCCCGACAAGAAGGGCTTTGCCGTCCTGTTGAAAGTGGAACGTGCCGAGGATTTGTTCGGCAATCCGCTGAAGGAATAGTCGAGCACCGCTTTTGAGCGGGCGTCCTTAATAAAACGGGGCGCTCGTTTTGCTCTGCTATTTCCAGAACAGCTTGGTGGCGAGGCGGGCGCCTTCCGCCATCGCCGCGAGCTTGGCCCACACCACGTCGGGATCGACCGCGGCTTGGCCGACCCAGGTGCCGTAGCCGCAATCGCCGCCCGCGACCACGTTCTCGCGTCCGGCCAGTTTGGCGTAGCGCTCGATGCGCTGGCACACCAGTTCGGGATGCTCGATGAAATTCGACTTCGATTCGAGCACGCCGGGAATCAGCACCTTGCCGTCGGGCACCTTCACGGTCTCGAACAATTTCCATTCATGCGCGTGACGCGGATTGGCCGCCTCGAACGAGACGCCGTTGGGCCGCGCGGTGAAGGCGATGTCGATAATGTCGGCAAGCGGCACGTCGCAATGATGCGGACCGTCGTAATTGCCCCAGCACAGATGGATGCGCATCCGGTCCGGCGGCAGGCCGGCGATCGCCGCGTTCATCGCCTCGACATGAAGCTGCGCCTTTTTGCGGAACGCGGGCAGGTCGAGATCGGCGAACTGAATGTGGCGGCCCATCCCGAGATCGGGGCAATCGAGCTGGAGGATAAAACCCGCGTCGACGATGGCCTTGTATTCGAATTTCATCGCCTCCGAGATGGCGAACAGATATTCCTCGTGCGTCTTGTAATAGTCGTTGCCGAAGAACAGCGAAATGACGCCGGGCGAGGCGGCACTGATGAAGGCGTCGGCGACATTCTTCCCCGCGAGCGCCGCTTTCAGATTGGCGATGTCAGCTTCGACCGCGCCGGGGTCTTTGAGCGCGATCGGGCCGTTGCAGCCGGGCGCGGAGCGCCGCGCGCGGCCGGGATCACCGAACACGCGCTTCTCCATGCCGGGAAAGCCGATCAAATCCTGGTACACCGGCCGCTTGGTCGATCCGCCGAACCCGGTGAGCCGGTCCTTGACATAGGTAGCGTAGCTCGGCTTCGACATTTCGCCGTCATTGACCATGTCGACGCCGGCCATGACCTGGCGCTCGACGATTTCGCCAACCGCGGATTTTTGCCGCGCCGCAAGCGCGCCGGCGTCGACGGGTACGCCTTCGGCTTTGGCGAACATCATCTTGGTGAGGTCGTCCGGGCGTGGCAGGCTTCCGGTGTGCGTGGTGAGGAATCGGTCGGTGCTGCGCATGGCGTCTCCCGGAATGTTTTTGTTTTGAAAAAATATTTTTTCGATGATTACCTAGCGAGTGCGTAAAAGTCCAGAACGCTTCCGCCATGACCATCGCCGCGACGCAACTTCATCCCTTGTTCTTCGGCCGCGTGACCGGCCTCGATTTCAGCCGCGCGCCCGACGCGGCGTCGGTCGCCAAGATCGTCGAATATAGCGACCGTTATGGTGTCATAGCGTTCCCCGAAACCGGGCTCGACGATGCGCGCCACGTCGCTTGGAGCCGCGCGTTCGGCCCGCTTGAGCTGGCGCCGCATTTCGTCGGATCGCCGACGACGCGGCGCTTGTCGCTGCCCGAATTATTCGAGGCCGGCAATCTCGACGCCGACGGCGCGATCACCAAGCCCGACAATCGCGGCCGCCTATTCGCACGCGGCAACAAGCTCTGGCACACCGATAGCTCGTTCAATCCGCAGCTCTCGAAATATTCGCTGCTGCTGGCCTATGTCGTGCCGCCCGGCGGCGCAGACACCGAGTTCGCCGATCTGCGCGCCGCCTACGATGCGCTTCCCGCCGGCACCAAAGCCGAGATCGCGGACCTGGTCGTGGTCCACGACATGTGGCACTCGCGCCAGCTTGCCGGTTTTCCCGATGTGACGGAAGAACAACGGAAGGAGAAGCCGCCGGCACGGCATAGGTTGGTGCACCGCCATCCCGGCTCGAGCCGCCTCTCGCTATTCATGGGCGCGCATGCCTCGCACATCGAAGGCTGGCCGGTGGAAAAGGGCAGGGCGCTGTTGCGCGAGTTGACCGAGTTCGCGACCCAGGCCCGCTTCACTTATCGTTACGAATGGCACGTCGGCGACATGGTGATGTGGGACAACCGCGTGTCGCTGCATCGCGCGACGCCGTTCGACGATTTTGCCTACAAACGCGATATGCGCCGCACCACGGTCATCGACGCCGCGGCGGCGTAGTTCCTCGTGAAAAGGAGCCGGGACCGTTGCCGGTCCCGGCCAAGGAAGGGAGTAAAGCCCATGGCTTTACACTGCCATTTGCTCCCCGAAGGGAACGGCGCTGGCAGCTCGCGACTTCCGGCGTTCAGCTCGCGCCCATGCTTCGGCTTTTGGCGAAGAGCGGAACGATCGCGTCCTTGCGGGGCGCGAGATTGAGGCTGTCCTTTACGGGCTGCGTATGTTCGCGCATCAACAGCTCGACGCGGCTGCTCTCGCCGTTGGTCAGCGCTTGCACCACGGCGTGATGCTGGCGATGCGCGTAGCGCAGCAGCTCGAACATGAATTCGGCGGGCATCTTGTCGAAGGCGACCGCGCCCGCGGCGGCGAACGGCACGCGGTCGTTCGCGGTGATGGCGTCGGCGATCACCTTGCTGTTGGCGGCCTCGACGATAACGGCGTGGAAGCGCGTGTTTATCGCGGCGAACAGCGCGCCGTCGCCATCGGCGAAACTGCTCTTGACGAAGATGCGGTCGCCCTCGTCGAGGCACGATTGCAGCGCCTGCAACACCGACGGCGCGGCACCGCGCTCGGCGACGATGCGCGCC
>JASHUX010000265.1 GCA_030039775.1 Alphaproteobacteria bacterium
GACCGCTACCCCGAACCGCTTGGCCGCGCCTTGCCGCGACTGGCCGCCCGCAACCGCGCCAACAACCCGCTCCCGCAAATCCCGTGAATAGGGTCGTGCCATCCATGCTGGCCTCCATCTCCAGCATGCAGCTTGAATCACAATTCGCCCTCCGCCGGAATCCCTTATCGATTCCTTCAGCTCGGATACCGCTCTAAGACGCGCGGCCGGAGGAGCGACGCTCCGTCGTGTTTCCGAAATGCTTACTCTTGCGCGAAGGCGCCCCGGTCTGCCATGAGTACGCCATCGACCGACGGCGGCACGGCCGTCGGTGCCAAAACAATGCCGACGTTTTTTTGCTTTGGATACGTAGAATAGAACTGACGACGTAGGAGCGTAGCTCAATTGGTAGAGCACCGGTCTCCAAAACCGGGGGTTGGGGGTTCGAGCCCCTCCGCTCCTGCCACCTTCCGGCGGTAACGGTTTCTTCGATCTCGATTCGGACGGCGCGGCGGGCGGTAACGCGCGCGTAACCGCGGCCCCGTACCATGCCGCGATGCGATCGCTGATTTTGGCCGGATGGGTAGGCTTGGCGGCGTTCGTGAGTGTTATCGTCGTCGTCGAAGTCCGGTACGACCCGAGCGCCGTGGCGACGGACGGACGCGTGCGTCACGCGCCGAGCGATGCGACGTTGCCGATCGGTGATGATCCCCCCCGCCCGACTGCGGCCGACGAGACAGTAATTCTGGCGCGTCCGTTATTCGCGCGTGACCGCCGGCCACCAACCGACGAAGTGAGGGCCGACCAGGTAGGGCTTGCGGGGGCTCTGCCACGGCTGGCCGGAATCGTGATCGACGATCCGACGCGGCTCGCTATTTTCCAATCGGAACGGGACCGACCGATCGTACTGGGAATGGGTGGCGAAATCGCAGGTCAACGTATCGTCACGATTGACGCTGACGAAATCGTCACCCGCGGATCAATGGGCGACCGGCGCATGCAACCTGCACCGGACAATTCGCCAGTGACGGTGGTAGTGACGACGGCATCGTCATCGCCGCCGCCGATCGCGATTCAACCGACCGCGCCGCAACGGCATGGCGAGCCGCGGCCGCACGCCGGCGTATTTCGGGAGGAAACTGGATTTCGCATCCTCGACCGAACCGAGAATTGATTGCAACGGCTGCAAACCCGCGACATCGAAATTCGTTCCACGCATACGCCGATTTTTTTTCGTGACGCGATTTCACTTAACGGCCATCGCATGGTCTCGCCGGGCAATCGCGCCGCGCTACAGGTGTGATCTCTCTCACAACCGGTGAAAGGGGTACACCTGATGCGAACGAAATCATTCGCACGACAACTTGCTGCCTGCGCCGCGCTGACGGCAATGATCGGATACATGCTGACGCCGTTTGCCGCGATGGCGCAGTCAGATCCGGTTCAGCTGCACGCCAAGAACGACAAGAAAACGCAGACGCCGATCAAGAACGTCATCGTCATCATCGGCGAGAATCGAAGCTTCGATCACGTGTTCGCCACGTATCAGCCGAAATCAGGCAACACCGTTTGGAACCTCCTGTCCGAGGGCATCGTCAAGGCCGACGGTACGCCCGGGCCGAATTATTCCCAGGCGTACCGGCCGTCGGCGAACGATATCGCCCCGAACCCCTACAGCATCAGCCCCGGCGGCAAGTCCGTGCCGTCGACGCTGCCGCCGCCGCTGGTCGGCGGGCCGAAGACGCCGTTCTTCTCGACCGTCGCGCAGGCCGAGGCGGCGGAGAACGGTTTGGCGGCCGACTATTACCAGTACTTGACGACGGGCGGCACGGGCCAGACGTCGGGCACGCCCGATCAGCGCATTTCATATGACGGGAAATCCGTCACCAATTTGCCGCGGGGACCGTTTCAGCTGACGTCGAACACGATGCCGTACGACGCTTATACGGCGAGCCCGGTCCATCGTTTCTATCAGATGTGGCAGCAGCTAGACTGCAGCACGAATACGGCGACCAAGGCCAGCGCGTCGGGTTGTCAGGCCGACCTGTTCTCTTGGGTCGAGATCACCGTCGGCGCCGGCACCAATGGCGAGCCGCAACCGACGCCGTTCACCGACGAGACGACCGGCGAAGGCTCAACCGCGCTCGGCTTCTACAACGTCTCGCAGGGTGACGTACCCTACTTCAAGTTCCTCGTCGACAATTATGCGATGAGCGACAATTTCCATCAGTCGGTCGATGGCGGCACCGGCGCCAATCACATCATGCTAGGCCATTGCGACGCGATCTGGTTCAGCAACGGCAAAGGCATTCCGCTGCCGCCGCCGAACAATGTCGAGGTGGCGATGGGCACGGCAAATGCCGGAATCGTCGCGGAAATCGAGAATCCGAATCCGGCGACGGGCACCAACAACTGGCATACGGAAGACGGATACGGTGCCGGCTCGTACGGTTCGCCGTCATCGGGCGGCGGCTCCTACAGCAACTGCTCCGACGGGGATCAGCCGGGCGTCACCGCCATCGTGACGTACCTCAATAGACTCAACCCGAAGATCGATCCGCGCTGCCTGCCCGGCGTCTATTATCTCTTGAACAACTATAATCCGGGCTATTTCGGCGACGGCTCGGACGCCTTCACCGATCCGAACAACAACAACACTGTGTTCACGATTCCCCCGTCGAACGTGCCAACCATCGGCGACACGCTGTTGGCCGCCAATGTGTCGTGGGCCTATTACGGCGACCAATGGAACCGGTACGTTGTCGATCCGTACGATCTCAATCCGCTGGACGAGTACTGCAACATCTGCAACCCGTTCCAATACGAAACGGAAATCATGGCGAACGCGTCGGTGCGGAACGCGCATATCGCCGACACGGCCAATCTCTACGACGAAATCGCCGACGGCAAGCTGCCCGCGGTGTCGTTCGTCAAGCCCAGCGGTCTCGTCGACGGGCATCCCGCGTCGTCCAAGCTCGATCTGTTCGAGGGCTTCGTCAAAAAGATCGTCGACGCCGTCCAGGCACAACCGAAGCTGTGGGCCGACACCGCCATCTTCATCACCTTCGACGAAGGCGGCGGGTACTACGACTCTGGTTATGTGCAGCCGCTTGATTTCTTCGGCGACGGCACGCGCATTCCCTTGATCGTAGTCTCGCCCTACAACCGCGCCGGCTACATCTCGCACGCCTACGCGGATCACGTCTCGATCCTAAAGTTCATCGAGCGGAACTGGTCGCTGCCGCCGATGACGGGGCGGAGTCGCGACAATTTCCCGAACCCGGTCTCGACGGGCAAGAATCCGTATGTGCCGCTGAACAGCCCGGCTATCGACGATCTGTTCGATTTGTTCGACTTCCCGATCTGATTCGCCGGCCCGAAAATGAACCGGGAGGAGCTTGCGCTCCTCCCGGATTTTTGTCGTCAACCGATAGCTCAAGAAATGCCGGGTATTACATCGGCGGTTTGAAGTTGTGACGACCGGCGACGATCTCAAGTGCGTGGAGGTCACCGTCGCCGTCTTTCTGCACCACCGTCACCGTTTCGGCCCCAGGCTTCAGCACGCTGGCGTCGCCGGGCACGAACGCGGCGACGGGAACCGCGGCGCCGACGTCGATATCGCTCGAACCTTCCCTCCCGCTTGCCTTGCTCTTGAAATGCAGGGTCACGGTTTCGCCGTCGGGCGCCGGCGCGATCGCGGTCACCATGGCGTTGACGGTGGCGCTGTCGCGGCCCTCACGTCCGGGAAAATGCCCTTCGCCCGCGCCCCGCATTGTTGCCGGGAAAATGTAGACGCGGGTGGCGTGAAGTTTGTGGTCGGCCGCCACGCCGACATAAGCATTGACGGCAATGTCGGATAGCCGACGCGGTTCTACGATCGCGAAGCCGGTCCGTGCCGTCAGCTCCAGCGTCAGGTGGTCGCCCTTTTCAGTTTTTACGGTGAGCAGGCGGTGGTCGAATGTTTCGACCGTCGCGCGGATGCGGACGGGCAGACGTGGCGCTGCCGATGCGCTTGCCTGGACGAGAGTCGGCGTCATGGCCAACACGAGGGCGGTGGCAACGGCTCCGGCGGCGGGATGCATGCGATCCTCCTGTCGAGTTGAAATCGCCGCAGTGTTGGCCAAGACCGTGACGCAATTTTTTCAGGTTGAGGTAAAACCGGTCACAGCGATGAATACCTGCCCCGAAAGCCAATCGGGCGAGAGAGGGTTTCCCCTGTCTCG
>JASHUX010000266.1 GCA_030039775.1 Alphaproteobacteria bacterium
AGCGCGTGGGTGACGGCGGGCAGCGCTTCATACTCGACGGCAACCAGATCGGCCGCGTCTTTCGCCGCCGCGACCGTCTCGCCGACCACCATCGCGACGACTTCACCTACGGCGCGCGTCGTGTCGGTGACGATCGGGAAATGCGGGACCTTCACCCGCCTGAAGCCGGGCCGATCGATCAGAGCGATGTCGGCGCCGCCGCCCTCGGCGCCTGGGGCGTGCGGGATCGGCTTTAGGCCCGCGACTACTGCGTCAGCACCAGTCAGGGCCAGCAATACGCCGGGCGCGGCCTTCGCTTTCGCCGCGTCGACACGAACTAGCCGCGCATGCGCATGCGGCGAGCGCACGAATACGGCGTGGGCGAGCCGGTCGAATTTGATGTCGTCGGCGTAACGGCCGGCGCCGGTGAGAAGCCGTACATCTTCCCGACGGAGAACCGGCTGACCGAGCGTCACCCGCTCACTGTCCTGTTCCATCGACGCGATACGATATGGGTTGAGGCGATCGGACGCTACAGAAGCGTCGTCAGGCCAGCGGCTCGGTCGCGGTCGCAAGCCACGTGGCGGTGGCGGGATCGACCAGCGGCGTCAGCTCGTCGCGCACGCGGGCGTGATAGGCGTCGAGCCAATTGATTTCTTCGTCGCTCATCAGCGCGGGTTCGATTGCGTTGCGGTCGATCGGCGCCAACGTCAGCGTCTCGAACCCATAGAGCGGCCGTTCGGCGGCCTCCGACTCGACTCCGACGACGGCGACCAGATTCTCGATACGGATGCCGTAGGCGCCGGCGCGGTAATAGCCCGGCTCGTCCGACACGATCATGCCCGGCAGCAGCGGCTGCGTGCTGGCCACCTTGGAAATGCGTTGGGGCCCCTCATGGACGGACAGATACGAGCCGACGCCGTGGCCGGTGCCGTGATCGTAATCGAGGCCGGCCTGCCACAGCGCGTGCCGCGCCAGCGCGTCGAGCTGCGAGCCGGTCGTGCCTTTAGGGAAGCGGCAGGTCGCGAGCGCGATATGGCCTTTGAGGACGCGGGTGAACCGGTCGCGCATTTCCGCGGATGGCTCGCCGATCGCGACCGTGCGAGTCACGTCGGTCGTGCCGTCGAGATATTGCGCGCCCGAATCGACCAGATAGAACGAGCCCGGCGCCAGCGTCTTTTCGGTCGACGGCGCCGCGCGATAATGGACGATGGCGCCGTTCGAGCCGGCGCCGGAAATGGTCGGGAAGGACAGGCCGCGGAAATGATCGCCCATGCGACGCAGCTCTTCGAGCCGGTCGCTGACCGCGATCTCGCGCAAGCCGCCCTTCGGCGCGTTCGCCGCGAGCCACGCCAGGAAGCGCGTCAGCGCGGCGCCGTCGCGGCGATGCGCGGCGCGGGTACCGTCGAGCTCGACCTCGTTCTTGCACGCCTTGGCCAAGACGCAGGGGTCCGCGGCGCGATGAATGTGCGCGCCGCCGGCCTTGAGCCGGTCGAACACCCACGCGGACGCCGAGCCGGAATCCGCCTGGACACGCTTGCCGGCGAGCTTTTCGAGAGCCGGGCCGAACGCGTCGGGCGGCAACACCGTGACGCTGTTGCCGAGAAACGCCGCCGTGCCCGGCGCTAATTTCTTGGCTTCGATGAACAGCTCGACCGACGCGTCGGCGCGCAGGATCGCGAAGGACAAGGGCAGCGGCGTATAAGGCACGTCGCCTCCCCGGATATTGAGCAGCCACGCGATCGAATCGGGCGCCGTCAGCGCCGCCGCGTCGACCTTGTCCTCGGCGAGCCGCGCCGCGATCTCGCGGCGCTTGTCCTCGCTCGAGCGGCCGGCGAAGCGCACCTCGTGCGGCACTACCGGCGCCGTCGGCGGCGCAGGCCGGTTCTTCCACACCGCGTCGAGCGGATTCGTCTCGAGCGGCTGAAGCTTACCGCCGGCCTTGGCGGCCGCGGCGCCGTAACGCTCGATCTCCGGCACGGTGTGAAGGCGGGGATCGTAACCCAGGATCTGATCCGGCCTGAGATTCTTGGCGATCCAGTCGGTGGCGGGCGTCTCGGTGATGTGGCGCTGCTCGTAGAGTGTCGCCTCGACTTCGTTCTTGGCCTGAAGCGTGTAGCGCCCGTCGACGAAGATCGCGGCACAGTCCGGCAGCACGGCCGCCAGACCGGCGGAACCGGTGAAGCCGGTGAGCCAGGCGAGGCGCTCCGCGTTCGGCGGGACATATTCGCCCTGATGCTCGTCGGCCCGCGGCACGAGGAAGCCCTGGACGCCGCGCCGCGCCAACTCGCCGCGCAGCGCCGACAGACGATCGGCGGCGACGGTCACGCGCGCTCAGCCCTTGTCGATCTTGAGGACGACGAAATGCAAATCGCCGCCGTGATCCACCAGCAGCAGCACCGATTTGTGGCCCTGCTTCTTCGCTTCGTCGATCTTGGCCGCGATTTGCGCCGGAGTCTTCACTTCCTGCTGCGTCACCTCGACGATCACGTCGCCGGCGCGAATGCCCTTGTCGGCGGCGGAACTGTCGTGCGCGACGTCGGTCACCACCACGCCCGAGGTCGATTCCGCGATCGAGAAATGCGAACGCAGGTCGGGCGTCAGATTGGATACGGTGAGGCCCAAGATCTTGGTCCCGGCGGGCGGCGGCGCGGGCGGCGATTCCTTGGTCGCGGTCGCAACCTGGGTGTTTTCCTTGAGTTCGCCGACCTTGACGTCGAGCGTCAGCAATTTTTTTCCGCGCCAGATGCCGACCTTCACGGTCTTGTCGATCGGCGTTTCGGCGACGATGCGCGGCAGATGGTGCATGTCGAGCACATCGTGCCCGTCGAACGTCACCACGACGTCGCCCGGCTTGATGCCCGCGGCTTTGGCGGGACCGCCGTCCTGCACCGCGGCGACCAGCGCGCCGCGCGGCTTGCCGGTGAGGCCGAGGGTTTCCGCGATCTCATCGTTGACCGACTGGATGTTGACGCCAAGCCAGCCGCGCCGCGCGTGGTGGTAGGTCTCGAGCTGATCGATGATCGGCTTCGCCAGGTTCGAGGGAATCGCAAAGCCGATGCCGATCGAGCCGCCGGTCGGCGAATAGATCGCCGTGTTGATGCCGATGACCTCGCCCGCCATGTTGAACATCGGACCGCCCGAATTGCCGCGGTTGATGGCGGCGTCGGTCTGAAGGAAATCGTCGTAGGGGCCGGCGTTTATTTCGCGCGCGCGGGCCGAGAGAATGCCCGCGGTGACGCTGCCGCCGAGGCCGAAGGGATTGCCGATCGCCAGCACCCAGTCACCGACGCGGGTTTTCTCGCTGTCGCCGAATTTCAGCGCCGGCACCGGTTTTGCCGGGTGAATTCGCAGCACCGCGAGATCGGTCTTGGTGTCCTTGCCGATGAGGTCTGCCTTGTAGTCCGTGCCGTCCTGGAACGTGACGGTGATCGAATCCGCGTCGGCGATGACGTGATTGTTGGTGACGACGATGCCGGAGGGATCGACGACAAAGCCGGAGCCGAGCGAGATGGCGTGGCGCGGCATCGGCTTGCCCTGCTTGTCGAAAAATTCTTTGAGGAAATCGTCGAACGGAGAGCCTTGGTCGCCTTGCGAATTTTCGTCGGGATCGGCGTGCGGCGACGGCGACGGCGCGGGCTTGTCGCCCTTCGCCACTTTGTC
>JASHUX010000267.1 GCA_030039775.1 Alphaproteobacteria bacterium
ACGTGGAAGGGACGCGGCAGCGGATGATAACGCCCGGCCACCGAGACACGGCCCTCCTGCATCGCCTGCAGCAGCGCGGATTGGGTGCGCGGGCTGGCGCGGTTGACCTCGTCCGCCATCAGCAACTGGCAGAACACCGGACCGGGCAGGAAGCGGAACGAGCGCGCGCCGCTATCGGCCTCTTCCAGCACCTCGGAGCCGAGAATGTCGGCGGGCATCAGATCGGGCGTGCACTGAATGCGCTTGTCGTCGAGGCCAAGCACCGTGCCGAGCGTCTCGACCAGCCGCGTCTTGGCAAGTCCAGGCACGCCGATCAGCAAGGCATGGCCGCCCGAGAGCAATGTGATCAAGGCTTGATCGATCACCTCGCGCTGGCCGAATATCACTTGGCCGATCTGCTCCCGCACGTCGCCGAGGCGATGGCCAAGACGTTCGATCTCGGCCCCGAGACCCGATGCGGCAGAAGATGGCGAAGGTTCGGCGACACTCACGGGCGCGGCTCCTGGATCGATGACGGCACTATCATGGCACTAAAGGATAACGTTTCCGGGGCGCCCCGTCTGCCGGTTGATTGCGGCGATCTCAACATGCGAATCGGGCGCGACGGCACCTGGTATCATCATAACTCGCCAATTGGGCGATTATCGCTCGTTAAACTATTCGCGACCGTGCTGCGCCGCGACGAGCGAGGGAAGTTTTGGCTGGTGACGCCGGCCGAGCGCGGCCGAATCGAGGTCGAAGACGCGCCGTTTGTCGCGGTGGAGCTCGATGTGCGCGGCGGCGGCCGCGGCCAGGAGCTCGTGTTCCGCACCAATCTCGACGAAATCGTGATCGCCGACCGGGAGCATCCGGTGCGGGTCGAGAACCGAATCGAGGGAGGGCCGCATCCCTATCTCGCGGTGCGGAACGGGCTGGAAGCGCGGCTCGCGCGCCCGGTATTCTACCGGCTGGTCGAGCTTGGGTGCGAAGAACGCATCGGCGGCGCGGCGGTGTTTGGTGCATGGAGCAAAGAAGCTTTTTTCCCGCTGGGAACGATCGAGCCGTGATAGAGGCGCCGACACCCGATTTCGTGCGCAGGCGCTTCGCGTCGGCGCCGCCGCCCGGCAAGCGCGGAGACGATATCGAGCCGCCGCCTGAACGGCCGCGCCGCGCCGCGGCCGTACTGGTGCCGCTCTTGATGCATGCCGACGGTCTTCAGGTGCTGTTGACCCGTCGGACGTCGAATCTCTCGGCGCATGCGGGACAAGTCTCATTTCCGGGCGGGCGCACCGAAGAGCATGACAGCGACGCCGTCGCCACGGCACTGCGTGAGACTGAGGAGGAGATCGGCTTGCCGCGCAGTCATGTCGAAGTGGTCGGCCGGCTCGATCTGTTCAACACCGGCACCGGCTTTGCCATTACGCCGATCGTCGGGCTGGTGTCGGTGCCGTTCCCGCTGAAGCCGGATCCGAGCGAGGTGGCCGAGACGTTCGAAGTGCCGCTACCCTTCATCCTCGATCCCGCCAACCGCAAGCAAGGCCTCCGTGAGCGCAACGGCCGGATGCGGCATTATTTCGTCTACGATTACGGCGACCACGAAGTGTGGGGCGCGACCGCCGCGATGCTGGTCAACCTCACCGAGATATTGGCGCGATGATACGCATCGTATTGACCATCGTGGTGCCGCTGATCCTGCCGAGCGTGCTCTATCTGCTGTGGTTTCGTGCCACCGGCCGGGTCGCCGTGAACGGCATCGGCGCCCTGCCTTGGACCTGGCTCGTCGTAAGCGGCGTGGCGCTGACCGCGTTGACCCTGGTCGTGGTCACGGTCCATTACGGCAATTCCCCGGAAGGCAGCTACGTCCCGCCACGTGTCGAAGGCAATCGCGTAGTGCCGGGCCATGTGGTGCCGGAGGCGAAGCCGTGAGCACGGCACCGGCAGAACGGCTCAATCCCTTTCCTTGGATGAAAGAGCGCGACGTCGCGCGGGTGATGGCGACACTCGGCGTCGAGAACGCGCGTTTCGTCGGCGGCGCGGTGCGCGACGGCCTCCTGGGACGCGACGTGACGGATATCGACGTGGCGACGCCGCTGCCGCCCGAGACAGTAATGGAGCGGCTTGGCAAGGCCGGGATCGCTACCGTGCCGACCGGCCTCGCCCACGGCACGGTGACGGTCGCGCTGCCCGGACGCGCCATCGAGATCACGACCCTCCGGCGCGACGTCGAGACCGACGGCCGCCACGCGAAAGTCGCGATGATCGGCGACTGGGACGAAGATGCGCGTCGCCGCGATTTCACGATCAACGCGCTCTATCTCGATGCCGCCGGCAATTTCTTCGATCCTGTGGGCGGCTTGCCGGATTTGCGCGTCGGCCGTGTGCGCTTCATCGGCAACGCCGAGACGCGGATCGGTGAGGATGCGCTGCGGCTCTTACGCTTCTATCGCTTCTTCGCGCATTATGGCAAAGGCGAGGCGGACGGCGACGCGCGCGCCGCATGCCGCAAGCTGGCGTCGCTCGCCACCGGCCTGTCGGCCGAACGCGTCCAAGCGGAACTGTTCAAGCTGCTGCGTGCCGACAATCCCGTGCCGGCGTTGCAGATTATGGCGACCGACGGCGTGCTGGCCGCGATTCTTCCCGAAGCAGTCCGGCTCGACCGATTGTCCCGGCTAATCGCCGTCGAGCGGGAAGCGGACGCCTTGCGCCGTCTGGTGGCGCTGGTCGCGGTCGACCGCGCCGGCGCCGCCGCGCTGGCAAAACGGCTCCGCCTTGCCAGTGACCAACGCGCCCGTCTCGAGGCGCTGGTGGCACCCGCCTGGCCGATCGATCTTTCCGCCGGGGAGGCGCGGCAGCGCCGCGCGCTCTATAAGCTCGGCCGCGGCATCTATCGCGACCTGGTGATGTTATCCGGCGACCCAACGCGGGCGCCGCGGCTGT
>JASHUX010000268.1 GCA_030039775.1 Alphaproteobacteria bacterium
GCGAGCGCGTTCGCCGCCGTCACGTCTTCATGCACCCCTGCGACCGTGAAGGCGTCGTCGTCCGCGCGCGCGGGCAACGACACGGCCAACAGCAGCGCCGCCAGCGCGGCACGACGCGCGATTCGAAAGCGTCGATCAAGCATTGCAAAGCATTCCGGGTAAAGTATTGTGCCCCCCTGGCCGATCCTCCGCGCCACCAGAGTATAATGCCCCAGCGCCGCATTCGGAGCCAAAATTCAGGGGAGAGTTACCGCGACGCCGGAGTCGATATCGACGCCGGCGACGCGCTGGTCGAGGCCATCGCGCCCCTTGCCCGCGCCACCGCGCGCCCCGGCACGACGGCAAGTCTCGGCGGCTTCGGCGCGCTCTTCGACTTGAAGGCGGCGGGCTTCCGCGACCCGATCCTGGTTTCCACCACCGACGGCGTCGGCACCAAGCTCAAAATCGCGCAAGACACCGGCCGCCACGACACGGTCGGGATCGATCTGGTCGCGATGTGCGTCAACGATCTCATCGTTCAAGGCGCTGAGCCTCTGTTTTTTTTGGATTATTTCGCGACTGGCAAACTCGAAACCGGAGTCGCGACGACGGTGCTCAACGGCATCGCGGCGGCGTGCCGCGACACCGGCTGCGCCTTGGTCGGCGGCGAGACGGCCGAGATGCCGGGCATGTATCCGCCGGGCGAGTACGATCTCGCCGGATTCGCGGTCGGCGCCGCCGAGCGCGGCCGCGTGCTCGACGGCTCGCAGGTCACGGTCGGCGATGCCGTGCTCGGCCTTGCCTCGAGCGGCGTCCACTCCAACGGCTTTTCTCTGGTGCGTCGGATCGTAGCGAAGCAGGGCCTGCGCTATGACTCGCCCGCAGCGTTCGCGCGCGGCCAAAGCCTCGGTGAGGCGCTGCTGACGCCGACGCGGCTTTACGTCAACAGTTGTCTCGCTGCGTTCGCCGCGGGCGGCGTTCACGCCCTGGCGCATATCACCGGCGGCGGATTGATCGAGAACGTCCCGCGCGTCCTGCCGGCGGGCACGGCGGTCGAACTCGACGCCAAGGCGTGGACCTTGCCGGCGGTATTTCAGTGGCTGATGCGTGAAGGCCGGCTTCCGGCGATGGAAATGGCTCGCACCTTCAACTGCGGGATCGGTATGGCCGTCATCGTTTCGTCCGATAAACTACAGAATCTACAGCAAATTTTGGAAGATGCCGGCGAGACGGTTCATGCCATTGGCCGAGTGGTCGCGGCACCCGAGCCGAAGACCGTTTTGCGCAACGCCGAGACGCAATGGCCCGGCTGAGACTCGGGGTTCTGATTTCGGGGCGGGGTTCCAACCTGCAAGCGCTGATCGATGGCTGCGCCGCGCCGGATTTTCCGGCAGAAATCGTGCTGGTCATTTCTAACAAGGCCGATGCCGCCGGTCTCGCCCGGGCGAAAGCCGCATCGATTCCTTCGTCGGTCATCTCGCACCGCGAGCCAGGCTTCGAGGCCGCCGTCGGCGACGCTTTACGAGATGCCGGAGTCGAACTGGTCTGCCTTGCCGGATTCATGCGTGTCTTGAGCGCCGATTTCGTCGCGAAGTGGCGCGATCGGTTGATCAATATTCACCCATCGCTACTGCCCGCTTTTCCCGGCCTCGAGACGCACCGCCGCGTGCTGGCGTCGGGCGCGACAGAAACCGGCTGCACCGTACATTTCGTTACCGCGGCACTCGATGCCGGGCCGATCATCCTTCAGGAGAAGGTCCCGGTGCTGCCCGGCGACGACGAGGACCGCCTCGCGGCCCGCGTCCTCGCCGTCGAGCATCGCCTTTACCCGCAAGCGGTGCGGCTGCTCGCCGAACGGCGGTAGCCGCTTGCCAAAGCCGGCCAGCGCACGGTATTTGTGCGGCACGAACGAAACGGAGCTGTACGTATGTCAGTCGATCAGGATCTTGCGCGTCATCAAGCCACGTGGCGCGGCTTTACGCGGCTGGTTCAGGTGGTAACCGTCGGCGTGATCGTGGTCGTGATTTTGCTGGCCTTCATCACGCTGTAACGCGCGGCCCCCGTCAGGGGCAGAGTTCGATACCCGAAAAAAAGAACGCGATTTCGGCCCGTGCGTTGTCGGCGGAATCGGAGCCGTGGACCGAATTTGCCTCGATCGATTCGGCGAAATCCTTGCGGATCGTGCCCGGCGCTGCGTTGGCGGGATTGGTCGCGCCCATGATCTCGCGATTGGCCGCCACCGCATTATCGCCCTCCAGCACCTGCACCACCACCGGGCCCGAGGTCATGAACTTGACCAGATCGTTGAAAAAGCCGCGCTCCCTGTGCACGGCGTAGAACTGCTCGGCCTGGGCGCGGCTCAAGGCGAGACGCTTCTGCGCGATGATGCGCAGGCCTTTGTCCTCGAACCGCTGGTTGATCTTGCCGGTCAGATTGCGCCGCGTGGCATCGGGCTTGATGATCGACAGGGTGCGCTCGACGGCCATGACGCGAAGCTTCCTCGATTGTTGGCTGCGCGCGGGGTTATAGCGGGCCGAATCGCCGCTATCAACTGCGGCGTCACAAGACGAGGGTCAGCGCCTTCAGCCCGTAAACCGCGATGGTCAGGGCGACGATGGTCGCCACGGCATGAAGCGGCCACGCCTCGCGGTCGTCAGGCCGGCGCGGCTTCTCTTCCCAACGCTCCTGAATGCCATCGAACATAAGAACCTCGGAAAAAACGACGGATGACGCGTCTCTTGTTAACACCGCGACCGCCGGTTCATTCCGACCCGACCGTAAGCGTCACGCTTCCGCCTTTTTCTCCCAGCCGCGCTCGGTCTGCTGCCAATAGGTGAGGCTGTGGCCGCCGGTCTTGGCCTCGGTCCAGCGCTGACGCGCCGCCGCGACTGCGGCCTCGTCGTTGCCGTCGAAAATATCGAAGCAGCGGCTATAGCGCGCGAGGTCGGCGCGGGCGCCGTCGACCAGCATCACCCACGGCGCGCCGTTCGGATTCTCGTCCGCGGCCGCGAGCCAGACCGGCTGACGCTCCGCATTGCCGTCACGGGCCGCGCCGTGCGGCAGGAACGCCGCCTCCTCGTAGGTCCAGAGCAGATTGTTGAGGTAATCGACCCGTTCCGGCGAGCCCGCGACCACGACGACACGCTGCCCGTCCGCAACGGCGCGCTCCAACAATTTGGGCAGCGCGCGGTCGAGCGGCATGGTGAGGAGATGATAGAAGCCGACCTCGGCCATCACTCCTCGTAGTGATCGGCGACGAGCCGGTCCAAAAGCCGCACCCCGAACGAGGTCGCGCCTTTCGGGATCGTGGGCGCGTCCTTTTTCGACCAAGTGGTGCCAGCGATGTCGAGATGCGCCCACGGCACGTCATTGGTGAAGCGCTTCAAAAATTGCGCCGCGGTGATGCTGCCGGCGTCGCGGCCGCCGCTGATGTTCTTCACGTCGGCCGCGTCGCTATCCATCATTTTGTCATAGTTGGCGTGCAGCGGCATGCGCCACAATTTCTCGCCGACCGCCTCTCCCGCCTCGACAAGCTGTTTCGCCAGCTTGTCGTCGCTCGAATACATGCCGGCATACTCGCTGCCCAGCGCGACGATGATCGCGCCGGTCAGGGTCGCAAGATCGATCATGAAGCGGGGCTTGAAACGGTCCTGGCAGTACCACAGCGCGTCGGCCAGGACGAGCCGGCCCTCTGCGTCGGTGTTGAGCACCTCGATGGTCTGACCCGACATCGAGGTGACGATGTCGCCGGGCCGTTGCGCATTGCCGCCGGGCATGTTCTCGACCAGACCGCCGATACCGATGACATTGACCTTGGCCTTGCGTCCGGCCAACGCGTGCATCGTGCCGATCACCACGCCGGAACCGGCCATGTCCCATTTCATGTCTTCCATGCCGCCCGCCGGCTTGATCGAAATGCCGCCGGTGTCGAACGTCACGCCTTTGCCGACAAAGGCGATCGGGCGCTTGTCCTTGGCGTTGGGCGCACCTTTCCATTGCATGACCAACAGGCGCGGCGCGTGTTCGCTGCCTTGCCCGACGCCGAGCAGCGCGCCCATGCCGAGCTTTTTCATCTCCTTGGGCTTGAGGATTTCGACCTCGACGCCGAGCTCCTCGAGCTCGCGCGCCCGCTCCGCGAGCGTCTCGGGATAGATGATGTTGGCGGGCTCGGAGACGATGTCGCGTGTGAAGAAAACCGCAGCCGCGATCTTGTCGAGATCGGCAAATCTTTTTTTCGCGTCGTCGGGCTTGTTCACCGCCACGGTCAACGTGGCGAGGCTCGGTTTCTGCTCGGGCTTTTCCTTGGTGCGGTATTTGTCGAACCGGTACGACCGCAACCGCGCCCCATAGGCGAACTCGGCAGCCGCCTCGGCGGGCTTCAGTTTCGCGCCATCGAGTCTGTCGATTTCGACCTGCGCCGCGGTCTCGCCGGCGCCGTTGAGCTGGGCGACCATGCGGCCGCCGGCGTTTTGCCATGCGGTCGCGTCGAGCGCCGGCGCCTTGCCGAGCCCGAGCAAGATGACGCGCGCGACGGCGAGGCCGTTGGGCGCGAGCACGGTCAGGACGTCGTCCTTGCGGCCCTTGAACTTGCTGCCGTCCATGGCGCGCGTCAGCATGCCGCCGGTTTCCTTGTCGACGCGCTGCGCGCTCGGAGTCAGTTTGCGGTCGTCGAGGACGCCGACGATCAGGCTGCCCGATTTCGGCGTCGACGATTCGGCAAAGGCAATTTTCATTTCGTCCTCGTCAACAGTTTCCGGTTTCCGCCCCGATAGACGCCACAAGCGCCGCGAGTGTCAATCCCGGCGGTAAACGCGCCGGCAAACTTCGCCCTGTCTCCTCGCGACTCGGCCTCTTATAATGGATTCATGACTCAGCTGACGCGTTATATTCTGCGCCAGACCATCGGCATCACGCTTCTTGTCGCGGTCGTTTTCACCGCCGCGGTATGGCTCGTCGAATCGCTCCGGCTGATCGACCTCATCGTCAATCGCGGACTGTCCCTCAGCCTGTTCCTCTACCTGGCGATGTTGATCCTGCCGCGATTCATCGACGCGGTGCTGCCGATCGCCGTCTTTATCGCGGTACTGTTCATCTATAACCGGTTGATCACCGAAAGCGAGTTGGTGGTGATGCGGTCCGCCGGCGTCAGCCAGATCGCGCTGGCGCGGCCCGCAATGATGGCGAGCGCAATTGCGACCGTCGTGCTCCTGCTGATGTCGGTCTATTTCCTGCCGGCCTCGAACCGAGCCTTCAAGGACCTGCAATTCGAAATCCGCAACAAGATCGCGTCGGTGCTGCTGCTGGAAGGCGCCTTCAACACCATTTCGGACAACGTCACTATCTATGTCCGCGCCCGCGACACGCAA
>JASHUX010000269.1 GCA_030039775.1 Alphaproteobacteria bacterium
GCTGAGCGAGGCGCAGCGCGCGGAGGTCAAGGAAGTCGACCACCCCGTCGTCCGCACCCATCCCGAGACCGGCCGCAAGGCGCTGTTCGTCAACGAGGGCTTCACCGTGCGCATTCTCGACATGCCAGCGGCGGAAAGCCGGGAGCTGCTCGACCTCCTCTTCGCGCACAGCACGGCGGATCGGTTCCGCTATCGCCATCGCTGGCGCGACCACGACCTCGTGTTCTGGGATAATCGCTGCGTCATTCACCTCGCGCACGGCTGCCCGCCCGAAATGCGGCGCCACATGCACCGCACCACGGTTCAGGGCGACGTGCCCCAGTAACGCCTACCCGTTCGCGGTCGTCGGGTCGATCGTGCGCCGGATTTCCGTGATCTTGTTGGCGGGAAAGCCGCTGATCTGCGAGTGCCGCCGGATAATGTCCTCGTTCTCGGCGAGGTAGATGCAAAAGGTCTTGTCGCCGGCAACATAGCTTTCGACCCACTGGATCTTCGGACCCAGCTCCGCCAGCGCGGCATTGGACTTTGCCGCGGCGGCCTTCAACTGTTCGCGCTCGAGACTGCCGACCGCCGGCAGGTCCCGTTCGATCACATATCGCTTAAGCATCGAATGCCCTCCCTTTGTGTGGCAACGGGCACGGAATTTCGGCAACGCGTATGTTTATTTCGCGCGGGCCATCCGGATCGGATTGACCTGGCCTTGCGGCGACAGGCCGCCATAACCCTCGACCACATCGAGGTCGATGATCATGGCGACGCCAAGATGGGCGAAATCGTGGTCGCGCTCGACCTGCGCCATCGTGTCGTAGACTTTCTTGCGCGCGGCTTCGCTTGAATCGATGTGCGCGCGCCCTTGGAACATGTAGGTCGCCTTCGCGTCCTCGTCGCGATACATCAGCGCGACCTTCGGGTTCTTCTGGATCGACTTGATCATCTTGCCATTGCCGTTCCGGACCCAGATCGCGAGCTGGTTGTCGCTATACACCTGGGTCGAGCCGCGGAACGTCAGATTCGGCTGACCGCTCTCATCGACATACGTGATCATGATCGGGTGCCGCTCTTTGAGCGCGTTGTCGATGCGCGCCTTGAGGTCGGCGGGAATCTTGAGGTCCGTCGCTGGCCGCGGATTGCCCGGCACGCCTTGCTGCTGCAGCAGGTTGATCTTGCCGTTCGCGGCGTGAACGGTCAGCACGATCTTGGCTTGGTTCGGCAGCGTGCCGACCGCCTGCACCGCCCCGCCCTTCTCTTCCGGCGCGGCCCAGTTGGCCTCGGCGTAGTTGCCGCCTTTGAAGCGCGCGACCACGTCACCCTTGCCCTTCTGATTGACGTTGAGCGACTGGAAGCCGACATCGTCGGTCAGCAAGTCGGCGGCGAGCTGGCCGGCCTTGATGCTCGACAGGAACTTCGCGACGGTTTCGGTTTGTTGCGACATGGAACCCACCTCACCCTTGATTGACAAAGCCGGAAACGAATTGCGCGGCGAGCTCGGGATTGTCGAGCGGCGCCAAGTGGCCGGCGTTGGGCAACATCGCCACGGCGGCGCGGCCGGCGATCTCGTGCCCAAAATGCTCGGCATAGGACGGCGCCAGGACCTGATCCTCGTTGCCCCACACGATCAGCGTATCGGCGCGGACGCGGTGCAGGCGCCGTATCAGCCGCGTGTCGCCGAGCGGCCATAGGATCCGTGCGCTCGATTCCAGGGCGCGCGTTAGGACGATCGTCCATTCGCCCGGATCGACGCCGTCGGGCGGCGCGGTGAAGGCGTTGTACGCGTCGGGGTTCTTGCACAGGATCGACGGCTGCGTGCCCGGACGCTGCGCCCAGATATCGGCGGGCGGACTGTCGGCATCGTAAAGCCCAAACGGCGCGATCAACACCAGACGTCGGACAAAACCCAGCGCAATCGCCGCCACTTCGGCGGCCAGCGTACCGCCGACCGAGATGCCGATCAGATCGACCGGCGCCTGTGCGCCGGCCGCTTCGAGCAGATCGAGCGTCGCGGTAATCCAATCGAGGTGCGTATCCAACACGTCATGCCCCTCACCGCCGGGGAAACCCGGCAGCGACGGCGCCACCACGCGGCGCTTGTCGGCAAGCAAGTCGAGGAATTTCGGCCAACGCGGCAACCCCGCCACACCGGCGAGGAAATAAAGCGGCTTGCCGTCGCCTTTCTCCCACACGCGGCAGCGCCGGTCGTTTACCTCGACGAAATGTTCGGTGACGTCACTCATTATTCGGCGGCCCGCACCATCGGCGATGGCGCCGGCACCGCGCGCGCTTGCGTCGGGAGCGGCTTCGGCCACCAGCGGTCTTCCCATTTGTCGTCGAACAAGTTCTTGAGCTGCGGCGCAACCTTTGTCGCGAACAGCCGCGAATTCTCGTTGGTCACGTCCTTGCCCATGTTGCCGAACTGCAGGAGCAGCATCAGATGGCCGACATTGAGGTCGACTGCGACCTCCTTGAGCTTGTCCGCGACCTCGTCCGGCGAGCCGATGATGACGTAACCCTTGTCGATCATGTCCTCGAAGGTCGGATTCTGCAGGCCTTGCGCCGGACGGCCGCGCTGATCGCGCGCACCGGCGCCCGCCGCCTGTTGCGCCATCGACACGATGTTGGCGCGCATCGTCGCCTCGGTGACGTAGCCCGGCGGCGAAGCATATTTCGGATCGACATGGAGGCAGCGGTTGAAGAAATACTCCGCGGGCTCGCGATAAATCTTCAACGCCTCGGCGCGCGTATTGGCGACGCCGACGAATTGCAGGAACGCGGCGCGGTAGGGATTGCGGTCCTTACCGAGCTTGTCCATCTCGTTCCAGAACCCGCGCATCGTCTTCTGGCCGAGCTGGTAGCCGAAATACGACAGATACGCGTAGACGTAGTCCATCTCGGCGCACCATTGCCAGGTCTCGACCGAGCCGCCCCCCGGAATCCAGATCGGCGGGCGCGGCTTCTGCACCGGCTGCGGCCAGATGTTGATGTAGCGCTGCTGGTTGTAGCGGCCGTTGAAACTGAACGTGTCTTCGCGCGTCCAGGCCTGCACCACCAGATCGTGCGCCTCGCGATAGCGGGCGCGGAGCTGGCTCGGGTTCATGCCGTAGCAATAGGACGTGTCCCACGGCGTCCCGACCGGGAAGCCGGCGATCAGCCGTCCGCCGGAAATGCAGTCGATCATCGCCATTTCCTCGGCGACGCGCGTCGGCGGGTTATAGAGCGCGAGAGAATTGCCCATGATGCAGATCGCCGCGTTCGAGGTGCGGCGCGCCAGGCTCGAGGCGATCAAGTTCGGCGACGGCATCAGCCCGTAGCCGTTGGAGTGATGCTCGTTGACGCAGACGGCGTCGAAGCCCTGCATGTCGGCGAACTCAAGCTCGT
>JASHUX010000270.1 GCA_030039775.1 Alphaproteobacteria bacterium
TTCCTCCCCGGTCCATACCCGCCCCTTGGCGACGGACTCGACTTTTGCGGCGTCGAACTTGCGGCCGGCTGCGACACGGCTCTTAAAGCCGGCATAGAAATCGTCGAGCAGTTTCCCCAGTTGCGCCCGGCCCTCAGGCGAATACGCCTGAGTGGGGCTGTTGAGCCCGGCATTGGCGCCGACCTGCACCCAGTCCCAGCCGATGCCGAGCTTATCCGACAAGCCGCTGATCGCGAACTTGCCGCCCACGACGCCGATCGAGCCGGTCAGCGTCGCCGGCTCGGCGACGATCGTGTCCGCGCTCGACGCGACGTAATAGCCGCCGGACGCGCAAAGGTCGCCCATGCTCACGATCAACGGCTTGCCCGCTTTCTTGGCGCGCAGCGTCGCCTCCCAGATCGTCTCCGACGCAACCGCCGAGCCGCCCGGGCTGTCGATGCGGAACACGATGGCCCGCACGTTCGCGTCGCCGGTCGCCTCGCGAAACGCTTGCGCGATGTCGTCTGCGCCGACGCCCGCAGCGGCGGCGAGGGGGCTCGGATTGGTGCTGCCCGATTGGATCAGCCCGTCGGCGTCGATGACGGCGATGACGGGCCCGCTGCGATGCGCGGCGCCGCGGGCGTCGGCGTAGTCCGCGACCGTCATCGTCTTGTCGCCGCCCGCCTTGGCTTTCGCCGCCGCGTAAATGTCGTCGCGGCCGCCGATATGGTCGATCAGGCGCGCCTTGACCGCGTCGTTGCTGGAGAACGGTCCTTGATCGATTAGCTTGCGGACGGCGTCGTCGCTCAGACGGCGCCGCCCGGCGATGCCGCGCACGATTTGCGCGAACAGCGAGTTCAGCAGGTCTTGCGTTTCGTCGCGCTGCGCTTGCGACATTCCTTTATCGGTGAACATGCTCATCGCGGTCTTGTATTCCTCGCGATGATCGAACTCCGAACTCACGCCGATCTTGTCGAACGCGTCGTGGAAGAACGGCTGCTCCGCACGCAACCCCACGAGGCCGAGCTCGCTGAAGGGCTGAAGCCAAATCGAGTCAAATGCCGTCGCCAAGTAATAGCTGCCGGTGCCACCGCCCATTTCGCCGAAACTGTCGGCATAGGCGTAGGCGAATTTGCCGGTTGCGTGAAAAGCGGCGACGGCGTCGCGCAATTCCTGAATCTGCGCGAGCTGAAAACGCCCGGTGCCGAGATGCGCGATCAGACCTTTGACGCGGCTGTCCTTGCCAGCCATGGCGATCGTTTCGATGGTTTGCCGTAGCGACGGCTTGGCGCCGAACAGCGTCTGTTCCCACGCCGATGTCGGCGGGCCGTCGGCGAGCGCTTCCTCGAGATCGAGCGTTAGAACCATGTTGTCGCCGACAGTGGGGCCCTTGGGTCTCAACGAAAGCCCTGCGACTACGCCGACGACAATCAGCAGCAGGACAATGAAGCCGAACCACGCGAAGAAGCCGCCGACGACGCGGCGGAAAAGCGAGCGGTGCATCAGCGCGATCCGCGATAGGCGCGGTCGCGCAGCAAATGATCCGCCAATACGATCGCCATCATCGCTTCCCCCACCGGCACGGCGCGTATCCCAACACAAGGATCATGCCGCCCTTTTGTTGCAATTTCGGTTTCATGGCCATGTATGTCGATGGTTTTCCGCGGCGTCAGAATCGAGCTGGTCGGCTTCACCGCGAAGCGCGCGACAATGTCTTGTCCGCTCGAGATGCCGCCGAGGATGCCGCCGGCATGGTTCGACAGAAACACCGGCGCGCCGTTGCGTATGCGCATTTCGTCGGCATTTTCCTCGCCTGAAAGCGCCGCCGCCGAGAAACCGGCGCCGATCTCGACGCCCTTTACCGCGTTGATGCTCATCATTGCCGAGGCCAGATCCGCGTCGAGCTTGCCATAGATCGGCTCGCCTAAGCCGGCGGGCACGCCACTGGCGACGATCTCGATCACCGCGCCGGCGGACGACCCGCGCTTGCGGACGTCGTCGAGATAGCCTTCCCATGTTTGCGCCGCTTGGCGGTCGGGCGACCAGAAGGGATTATCGTCGATCGCGTTCCAATCCCAGCGCGCGCGATCGATCTTGTGCGGCCCGACCTGCACCAGCGCGCCGCGCACCGTGACATTGGGACCGAGAATCTTCCGCGCAATCGCGCCCGCGGCGACGCGCACCGCGGTCTCTCGCGCCGATTGCCTGCCGCCGCCGCGATAGTCGCGAATGCCGTATTTTTTCCAATACGTATAGTCGGCGTGACCCGGACGGAATTTGTCCTTGATCGGGTCGTAATCCTTGCCGCGCGCGTCCTCGTTGCGGATCAAGAGCGAGATCGGCGTGCCGGTGGTCTTGCCCTCGAACACACCCGAAAGAATCTCGACGGTATCGCTTTCGTGCCGCTGCGTTGTGAAGCGCGATTGACCGGGCTTACGCTTGTCGAGCCAAGGCTGGATATCGGCCTCGCTCAGCGGGATCAGCGGCGGCGTCCCGTCGACGACGCAGCCGATCGCGGGCCCGTGACTCTCTCCCCAAGACGTGAAACTGAACAACGTGCCGAAGCTGTTGCCGCTCAAGGCTGATTCACCACCACCGAAATATCGGGCGCATCGACCGCCTTCATCCCAACAACGTGATAGCCGCAATCGACATGATGGACCTCGCCGGTGACGCCGGCGCCGAGATCGCTCAACAGATACAATCCGGCCCCGCCCACATCCTCGATCGAGACGTTGCGCTTCAACGGCGAGTTATACTGATTCCATTTCAGGATATAGCGGAAATCGCCGATCCCCGAGGCCGCCAGAGTCTTGATCGGTCCGGCCGAGATCGCATTGACGCGAATGTTCTGCCCGCCGAGATCGACCGCGAGGTAGCGCACGCTCGCTTCGAGCGCGGCCTTGGCGACGCCCATTACGTTGTAGTTCGGCATCACCCGCTCGGCGCCATAATAGGTCAGCGTCAGTAGGCTGCCGCCGTCCGGCATCAAGGGCGCCGCGCGGCGGCATAGATCGGTGAACGAAAAACAGGAGATGTCGAGCGTGCGCAGGAAATTGGCGCGCGTCGTGTCAACGTACTTGCCGCGCAGTGCATTGGGATCGGTCGCGCCGATCGCATGCACCACGAAATCGAGCCGTCCCCATTTGTCGACGATGCCGGCGAAAACGGCGTCGAGGCTAGCCTCGTTCGTGACATCGGCTTCGATGACGAAGTCGCTGTTGACGCTTTGCGCCAATGGCCGGACGCGCTTGCCCAGTGCTTCGCCCTGGAAAGTGAACCCCAGCTCCGCACCCTGATCGGCAATCGCTTTCGCGATCCCCCACGCGATCGAGCGCTCGTTGGCGACGCCCATGATCAGGCCACGTTTGCCCGCCATGAGCGGCTTCGATTCGGTCATGCCCCATTCGCTCCCACTTTGCCGCGCGATCCTACACGATGCGCGCCTGTCACGAAAAGCCGGCAAGGCTTATAGTCGCTCTATGGTAGGCACACTTCGTTGCGGAACTCCCCCGTGAGCCAAATTGCCATTGCCGCGCCCTTTAAGTTGTTCGCCGAATGGTTCGCCGCGGCGAAGGCGAGCGAAACGGTGGAACCCGAGGCGATGAACCTTGCGACCGCGACGCGCGACGGCGTCCCGTCGTCGCGGATCGTCTTGTTGCGCGGCCACGACGAACGGGGCTTCGTTTTTTTCACCAATTTCGACAGCCGTAAAGGCGAGGAGCTGTTCGCCAATCCGCGGGCGGCTTTGTGCTTTCACTGGAAATCGCTGCAGCGCCAGATCCGCGTCGAAGGCAATGCGGCGCCGGTGAGCGATGCGGAAGGCGACGCCTATTTTTCGCGTCGTGCCCGGATGAGTCAGATCGGCGCATGGGCGTCGGACCAATCGCGTCCGCTCGACAGCCGCGCCACGTTCGAGCGCCGCGTCGCGGATATGGAAGCGCGTTTCAAGGATCAGCCGGTGCCGCGCCCGCCGCGCTGGTCCGGTTTCCGCTTGGTGCCGGACCGGATCGAATTTTGGCAAGAGCGGCCGTTTCGCCTGCATGACCGTTTGGTCTACCAACGGGACGGAGACGGCTGGACAGTGGCGAGGCTGTATCCGTGATCTTCGCGTCGATTCCCACATCGTCTTTTGCCGGGCTTGCCCCCGCAATCCAAAGCAAGCGACGCGCCCCGTCGCCCGCTCTATGCCCGCGGGTCAAGTCCGAGGGCGACGAGGTGAATTGGAAAATAACTCGGACCACCATAAAATCGACCCGATGTCCCCCGGACGCAAGAACCTGCTCCTCACCGGCGCAAGCCGCGGCATCGGCCATGCCACCGTGCGGCGTTTCAGCGGCGCCGGTTGGAACATCGTCACGGTTTCGCGCGACGCGGTGCCTGAGGAGTGCAAGCGCGATCCGAACTGGTCGCACCACATCACGGCCGATCTCGCCGACCCGCAGGACGCCGAGCTCGTGATTCGCGAAACATTGGCGGCGCTCGGCGAAGGCGGCCTCGACGCCCTTGTAAACAATGCCGGCATGTCGCCGAAGACTCCCTTCAACGAGCGGCTCGGCAGCCTCAACGGCGATCTCGCCGAATGGCGGCGCGTGTTCGAGCTCAATTTCTTTGCGCCGCTGGCCTTGGCGCGCGGCTTGGCCGCGCCATTGGCGAAGGCGAAGGGCTCGATTGTCAATATCACCTCGATCGCGGGTCATGCCGTGCATCCCTTCGCGGGCTCCGCGTATTCGACCTCGAAGGCGGCGCTGTCGGCGCTGACGCGCGAAATGGCGGCGGAGTTCGCGGAGCTTGGGGTGCGGGTCAACGCGGTGGCGCCCGGCGAGATTGCGACCGCGATGCTGTCGCCCGAAACGGAGGTGCTGTTGCCGCGCATCCCCTTGCACCGGCTCGGTACGCCCGAGGATGTCGCGGCGACGATTTTCTATCTTTGCGAGGCCGACGCGGGTTACG
>JASHUX010000271.1 GCA_030039775.1 Alphaproteobacteria bacterium
CGCTTGCGCCCCATCTCGGTCTCGAGCGGTTCGATCGCGATGCAGTTCGATTGCACCGAGCAATCGCCGCAGCCTTCGCACACCGCGCTGTTGATGAGCGCGCGCTCCGTCGGCATCGGGCGCTGGCCGCGGACGCGCTTGCGGCGCAATTCGGTGGCGCAGGTCTGGTCGTAGATCATGACCGAGCAGCCCGGCACCTCGCGCAGCACTTCCTGCACGCGGTCGATGGCGTCGCGCGCCTTGAGGATCGTGCCCGCCGCGAAATCCGATTGCTTGTACATCTCGGGGTGCGCGGAGAGGACGTAAATGTCTTTGACACCTTCGGACCGGACCTGATGCGTCAATTGCGGCACGGTGAGCTTGCCGTCGATCATCTGGCCGCCGGTCATCGCCACCGCGTCGTTGAACAGAATCTTGTAGGTGACGTTGGCGCCCGACGCGACCGCCTGGCGGATCGCCAGCGCGCCCGAATGGAAATAGGTGCCGTCGCCGATATTGGCGAAAATGTGCTTTTCGTCGGTGAAGGGCGCGACCCCGAGCCAGTTGGCGCCTTCGCCGCCCATCTGGGTGAAGGTCTCGGTGTTGCGGTCCATCCAACTCGCCATGAAATGGCAGCCGATGCCCGCGGAGGCGCGGCTGCCTTTGGGCACGCGCGTGCCGGTGTTGTGCGGGCAGCCGGGGCAGAAATGCGGCGTGCGCAAGGACGGCGGCAAATATTTGTCGAGCTGCTTCCGGCGGCGGTGCCAGATTTCGATCGCCTCGACCAGATGCTTCCGCGTCTCGTGCGGCAGGTCGAGCTTGAGGAGCCGCGACACCAGGATTTCGGCGATGCCCTCGGCCGGCATTTCGGCGTCGAGCGGGAACACCGGCTTGTCGTTCTCGTCGAACTTGCCGACGATCCGCGCGCGCGTGTCGGACGGTACGTTGAACAGCGCCTGCTTGATCTGGTTCTCGACCATCTCGCGGCGCTCTTCGACGACGAGGATTTCCTCGAGACCCTTGGCGAAGTCGCGCACGCCGTGCGGCTCCAGCGGCCACGGCATGCCGATCTTGTAAAGGCGGAGGCCGATCTTTTCCGCCATCGCCTGGTCGATGCCGAGCCAGGACAGCGCCTCGCGCGTTTCCTCGTAGCATTTCCCCGACGCGACGATGCCGTAGCGTGCGTTGGGCGCATCGATCACGACGCGGTCGATCTTGTTGACGCGCGCGAAGGCGAGCGCGGCGTACGCCTTGTAGTTTTGGAGCCGGTGGTCCTGGCTCCAACGGTCGTCGGGCCAGCGGTAATTGAGCCCGTCGGGTGGAATCGCGAATTGCTCTTGCGTCGGGAGGACGATGTCGACCCGCTCGTTGGCGAGATCGACCGTCGCGGTCGACTCCACCGTGTCGGCGATCGTCTTCATCGCCACCCAGCAGCCCGAATAGCGCGACATCGCGATGCCGATGAGGCCGAACCGCACGAACTCATGCACCGACGACGGGTAGAGCACCGGAATCGTGGCTGCGGCGAAGGTGTGTTCCGACTGATGCGGGATGGTGGAGGATTTGGCGCCGTGATCGTCGCCGACGATGCACAACACGCCGCCATGCGCCGAACTGCCCATGGCGTTGCCGTGCTTGAAGGCGTCGCCGGTGCGGTCGGCGCCCGGCCCCTTGCCGTACCAGATGCCGAATACGCCGTCATGGCGCACGCCGGGCGACAGGCCGGCCTCTTGCGTGCCTTGGAGCGCGGTCGCCGCCAGTTCCTCGTTCACCGCCGGGCGGAACACGATGTTCTGTTCCGCGAGCCGCCCCTTCACCTTGCCGAGCGTCAGGTCATAGCCGCCCAAGGGCGAGCCGCGATAGCCGGTGATGAGGCACGCGGTGTTGAGGCCGGCGGCACGGTCGCGCGCGATCTGCACCATCGGCAACCTCACCAGGGCCTGGATGCCGTTGAGGAACACCGTGCCGTCGGTCTTGGTGTAGACGTCGTCGAGCGTGACTTTCGCCGCCGCGTCCGACAACGGCTTCATGCCCGCCGGCGGCGCCAGCGGCATTTCCGCCTGCGTCCCGGCAGGGCCGTCGATCGCCGCTGCGTCCCCCTCCCCCCTTGAGGGGGAGGACGAGCGCGCCTCGGGCGCGCTCGGGTGGGGGGTGTCGCCGCCCTTGTTGAACGGCAGCGGCGGGCTCAGGTTGGAATCGGGAGGCGAGACATCTTCCGGCATGGCTTCCATCCCGCCACTCTTCTTGGGATGCGTCAATGCATCAGAATGGCTTCCCCATTATGTGGGGATTGCGCGAACAAGGGGAACTGCCGACGCGCGCCGCAACGTTCGGAAAATTTGCGGCGCCGCCTTGATTCAAACCAAATTTAATAGCAGTCCTGACGCGTTGGCGTAGCGTTGGCCGCATGAAAATCCCCACCGCCGCATCGTTTCTCGCCATCGCCGCTCTTGCTCTTGGGGCGTGCGCGCCGACGCCCGAGGGCATCGCGCGGGTCAAGGCGGAGCAGCAGGCGTTCGACGATCGCACTTTCTTGCCCGGCGCGCCGAAGCCGGGCGATCCGGGCTACGACGCCCATGCCTGCGGCGGCGATCACGGCATGGCCGAGCAATGGGCCGACGACATGCGGGGTTATCCGCGCATCGGCCCGCCGGAAATGAGCATCTGCCAATGAGCGCGCGCGGCCGGGGCGCGTGCGTGGCCGCTGCCCTGGCGATGCTGGCCGGCGCTTGCGCGGTGCCGCCGCCGACGCCGCAAGGCATCGCCAACGCCGCAGCGCGCCGCCCCGCTTTTCTGCCTGGCGCACCGAAGCCCGGCGAGGTCGCCTACAACGAGCACGCCTGCGGCGGCGATCACGGCATGCTCGAAGAGTTGAACGACGATGATCGGGGCCGGTTGCGTATCGGGCCGCCGGAAATGAGCATCTGCCGATGAGCACGCCTAAACAGAAGTCGAACCACCAAGACACCAAGGCACCAAGGGCCTTCCTCAGTTGTCATGGCCGGGCTTGACCCGGCCATCCAAAGCGACCGACGGGTCCGTCGAATGGCTTGAGATCGCCGGATCAAGTCCGGCGATGACGGTTGTTTCTTGGTCACTCCCCGATGAGGTGGCACACCACCTCGCGGCGGTGCGGCGCGCGGCGGTGCTCGAAGAGATAGACGCCCTGCCACGTGCCGAGCGCCAGTTCGCCGCCCGTCACCGGAATCGACAGCGAGCTTTGGGTCAGCGCCGCGCGGATATGGCTCGGCATGTCGTCCGGACCTTCGGTGGTGTGGGTGTAACGCGGATCGCTCTCGGGCGCCGCGCGCTCGAACCACGCTTCGAGGTCGGCGCGGACGTCGGGGTCGGCGTTCTCCTGGATCAGCAGCGACGCCGAGGTGTGGCGGCAGAACAGCGTCAGCAGGCCGGTTGCGATGCCGGCCTCCCCGACAAATCCCGCGACCGCGTCGGTAATCTCGACGAGGCCCCGGCCTTTGGTCGCGATCGTCAGCGTGCGGGCGGTTTGACGCATCCGCCCTCAGGCGTCACGAACAGGTGCGCGGCACCGGGTGGCACGCCGACGATTTGGTCGTCTTGGCGTGATGGTACCGATGATGATGGTGCACCGGCGGCCGGTAGTAGGGGTAACCGTAATAGGCATAGGACGGATAGGAATAGCCGTAAGGGTATCCCGGGTAAGCGTAATAGGACGGATAGGGATAGTAAGGGTAGGGGTAACCCCACCACGGGCCAAAGCCGAAGCCGACAATGACGCGCGCCTGCGCCGGCGCGACCGCCACGATGCCTCCACCGACCAGCAGGGCCACGGCGGCCATGGCGCCCACGAGCCACCGCGCAATCCGACGTTTCGACATGCTCGATCTCCTTCGACGAAGACCACCGCCGGGAATTGTCGGCACGAATTTGGGCAAAATCTGGGTCCGCGCCGCGCCGGCTCAGCCCGGAAATCCGCCCTGAACGAATTTATTTGACCCAATGTTCGTGTTATGTTCTTTTGACGGCCGATGACCGATCCTCCGCCGCGTCCCCGCTACAGTTATTGTGCCGGGCCCGATCGCGACGTCGATACCCCGCAATGTCCGTGCGACGCAGGGATGGACCGGCCAACGACTACGTACAAATCGTGGACAGGTGGCCGTGCGCGACGGTCGGGCAGCCGGGAACGGCACGGCCCCGCCTGCCCTCAACCGGAGATGCCGACATGAAACGCTCTTTGACGTTTGGTGCCTTGGCGCTGGCGGCGGCGACATTCGGCGCGGTCGTGCCAGAGTCGCGCGCGGACGATCCGAAAAATATCAGCGACGGCGCCGCCAAGGGCCAGGCCAACGAGGGCACCGCCCAGCCGACCGGGACCGGCGACACCGGCGATTCGGGCAAAGTCAACAACACCACGACGCGCTCCAACACCCAACATAATTAGACGGCTGCGCCGAACCCGTGCCGGGCGCGAAACCGCGTCGGCCGAAAAAATACCTTGACGCAATGTTCATGTTATGTTCTTATAGCGGCCGCTGAGTAACCGAGCCCGACGGCGCGGCGCAATCGTTAAGAACCACCTGAAAAAAACCAGCAGATAACAGGGGTATCAGGGCGCGGCGGCCAGGGCGAAGGAGGAACGGCAAGACGATCGGCTTAACCGGAACGCCCCCATCCGGTGCCGGCATAGACGGCGGCGACGCAGGCTTTGGGAGATTCGGTGCGGTTCGAGTGGTCGGGGCCAGGCCCCGGCTCCTGCGATAGCCACGCATCGCGCATCCCCAAGCCGGCCGTGCCGCCGTTGCGGTCGCCCCGCCACGCATCCCTTCCCGCGTGCCGTCGCGCTTGACGCGCCGCGTCGCCGCCTTGTCTATTGCGGTACGCGAAAAACGATGGCAACGGCGAGCCAGGGAGGGCGCGGCATGTATAAGGGCGTATCCGTCATCGATGTGCACGGCCATCTCTCGACGCCGCCGCATTTTCGCGCCCACGCCATGAACCTGGTGGCGCTCCGGACGCCCAGCGAATCGGCCCTCGCCATTCCCGAACCGGCGATGAAGCAAGCGCTGGACCGGCATCTGCGCATGATGGACGAGCGCAACATCGATGTGCAGCTCATCTCGCCGCGGCCCGTCGCGATGCTGCATTGGGAGCGGCCGTTCCTGGTCGAGGCCTGGAGCCGCACCACCAACGACACCATCGCGGGCCAGTGCAAGCTCTATCCCAACCGCTTCGCCGGCGTGGCGCAGCTCCCACAATCGCCGGAGCTCAACATCAAGGCGTGCGTCGCCGAGCTGGAACGCGCGATCCGCGACCTCGGCTTCGTCGGCGCCATTCTCAACCCCGATCCCGGCGCCAACCGCCAGGCGCCCGGCGTCGACGATCCGGCCTGGTTCCCGCTCTACGAAGCGGCCGAGTCGCTCAACATGACGCTGGTGATCCACCCCTCGATCAGCCGCGACCCGCGCATCGAGCGCATTCCGCATTCCTACCAGTACAACAACATGACCGAAGAGGCGCTGGCGACGCTGCTCTACGAGCACAGCGACGTGTTCAAGCATTTCCCCAAGCTGCGCGTCGTGGTGTGCCATTGCGGCGGCTGTCTGCGGCGGTTGCTCGAGATCGGCGACGTGCTCGACAATTCCGATCCGAAATCGCCAGTGATCGGCGCCTCGGGCGAGCAAGGCGGCGGCCAGGTCGGCACCGCAATCGCGACCCAGGCGGCGGTGACCGCGGTCGAGCGGCATGACTGGCGCGACAATCTTTTCTTCGACACCTGCGCCTACGATCCTTGGTTCCTCGGCGCCGCGATCCGCCAATACGGGCCGGCGCGCATGGTGTTCGGCACCGAGGCGCCCGGCTCCGGCACCGCGATCCTCAATCCGCGGACCGGCAAACCATCGGACGACGTGGTCGCGATCATCGACCGGTTCGACTTCCTCTCCGACGCCGACAAGAAAGCCATGTTCCACGACAATCCGCTGCGCGTCTTTCCCTTGCTCAAGGGAAAGGCCGGGTTGGCTTGAGGACGATGCGATGCTGAGCAAGAGCG
>JASHUX010000272.1 GCA_030039775.1 Alphaproteobacteria bacterium
AAGCGCGAGGCCGCGCGCCATCAATGTCGCCGCCAGCGGGATCAGCGCGAACACGCCCAGCTCCGCGACGATGAACGAGCGGATGCCGCGGAAGCGGTCGGGCGCCAGCGTGACGGCTTGCCCCGCGGCGGTCTTGCGGTGCGCGATGAAGGCGAAGGTCGGCGGCAGCGACAACAGCCCGACGATGGCGAAGAGCGCCATCTTGACCCAGAAGAATTCGCTGGCGGCGTAGAACGCGGCGCCTTTGGCGAAGAAAAACACGCGCAGCAAGCCGGTCACGATGATCGCGATCACCGCGACGAGATAGAGAAGATCGAGCCGCGGCAACAGGCGCACGGTACCGGCCTCCATGCTCGGGCGGAACAGCGCCAGCTCCGCCACCAGCAGCGCGAGCGTGCAGAAAATGCTGAGGTAGTGGGCGTATGCGGCGATCGCTTCACTCAGCATGGTTGCCTCCTTGAGCACGACCGACATTGGTCGTGTCTCGGTTTGAAAATTTAGGACGGCTGCGTGTCGAAAATCTGATCGCCCGCCGGCAGCGTGATCCACGGCTGTTTGCTGCGAACCCAGTAATGAGCCGTTGGCGCGACCCAAGACGTGTCATCCAATGTTCCGGCCTGAATCCAGCGTGACGTATCCGGCGGCGCGATCTTCGGATTCTTGCCGCCGCCGCAAATCCAAGTGCCGCATGCCGGACATGACCACCGCGTTACCGTGCGGCCCCCGCCCGCCTGTCGTTCAAATGACGTTAGGTCAATTCCCGAGAGACTGAAGCCTTGTCCCGGAACGACAATGACGATTGAAAACGCGCTGCCGGTGGCGCGTTGGCACTCCGTGCAGTGACAAGCGTAAACGAGACGCGGCGGCGCGGTGATCGCGTACCGGACTTTGCCGCACTGGCAGCCGCCCGTTTGTGGGAGCGTGATCGTCACGCAGCCGGCTTCCGATTGCGCCGCGCCATCGTTCTAGGCGATGGCGGCGCGCGCGCCCCGATATTCGGATTCGAGCCGCGCCACCACGTCGGCGACGCGCGGCGCGTCGTCGATGCTGCCGACGCCCTGCCCCGCACCCCAAATGTCGCGCCACGCCTTGGGCTGACGATCGCTGGCGAAACTCATGGTGCTCTTGTCGGCGCCCGGTAGATTTTCGGGATCGAGGCCGGCCCGCGCGACGCTCGGCTTCAGGTAGTTGCCGAGAATCCCCGAGAACAGCGAGGTGTAGACGATGTCCTGGGCCGCGGTATCGATGATCATCTGCTTGTAGTCGGGCGGCGCGTTGGCCTCGCGTGTGGCGATGAAGCGGGTGCCCATATAGGCAAGATCGGCGCCGATCGCCTGCGCCGACAGGATCGCCTGCCCGGTCGTGATCGAGCCCGACAGGATGATCGTGCCGGGGAAAAAGCGCTTCACTTCCGGCACCAGCGCGAACGGCGACAACATGCCGGCATGGCCGCCGGCACCGGCGCACACCAGGATCAGCCCGTCGACGCCTTGCTCGGCCGCCTTGCGTGCATGGCGGATGGAGATGACGTCGTGGAATACGACCCCGCCATAGGAATGAACCGCCTTCACCACCTCGGCCGGCGGACGCAGGCTGGTAATGATGATCGGCACCTGGTTGCGTACGCAGACCTCGACATCGTGCTCGAGCCGATCGTTCGAGGCATGACAGATCTGGTTCACCGCGAAGGGCGCGACTTTCGCCTCGGGATGCGCCGTTTGATACGACGCGAGCTCGTCCTTAATCCGCGTGATCCAGACTTCGAGCTGTTCCTTCGGCCGCGCGTTCAGCGCCGGAAACGCGCCCACAATGCCGGCCTTGCACTGTGCGATCACCAGTTCCGGGCCCGAGACGATGAACATCGGCGCGCCGATGGCCGGAAGCCTCAGATGGTTTTGCAACAGTGTCGGCAGCGCCATCGTTTTCCCCTCGGTCAGCCCGCCGCGCCGGCGGGCCGCGGGATATTCCGCCGAACATGGGCCGGATACCAGACCGAAAACCACACCGCCGCGACGAACGCCGCGACCGACACCACGATCTCGACCATGAGCGGCACCGCCGGCAGCCAGATCGCGGCGGCGTCGCACGCCGCCGAGATCAGGAAGGTGCCGAACCACGCGCCGCTGATGAGATCGTTGGTGCGGATAAAGATCGGGCTGGTCCAGAACTGTTCCGGCACCTGCTCGCGCGCGTATTGCAAGGTGAACGGCCGGCGGATCGCGAGCGACACGAGCACGATCAGCGTCAAGCCGCCGTCGACCGCGAGCCGCACGCCCGCGATGCTCCAATCGGCATGCGCCGCCAGCGTGTAGAGCGTCAGCACGCCGAACAGGATCACGCTGCCGATTTCGAGGATTTTCGGCCGTGTGCCGTGCAGCGCGCCGCGACCCACCAGAATTGCCGCCAACGCGGTCGCGCCGGCCAGCGCGATAAGCGGCGTGCTGAGGCGCATCAGCACGAAAAACAGAATGAACGGACCGAGGCCGAGAAGAATGCTCATGACGTTCCTCCTATGCCTGCCGCCAGTTGCCGTGGAAGCCGTGCGGCACGCGATGCGACAATTCCGCCACCGCGATCGGGCCTTTGTCGAGCGACGCCGCGTCGAATACCGCGAGGTCGCTGCGATTGTCGGCGCCGCGATAGATCGTCGCCAGCACGTAGCCGTCGCCCTCGGGCGATTTCGGGCCGCGCGGCACGAACACCGGCTCCGAGGTGGCGTCGCCCTTCGGCAGGCGATAGGTGACGCGCTTGCCGGTGGCGTGATCGCGGTGCGCCAGCGTGTCGAACCCCGCCGTCAATCCGCCGCTGCTCACGGCGTAGTAGCCGTGCCGGTAGGGTAGTCCGGCGAAGCGTTCGTCGAGGCGGGGGAACTCGCCGGCGAGATCATCGATCTGCTCCTGCTTGGCCCTGTCGGTGTTGGCGGCGAGATCGAAGGTCCAGCGCGTCAGATGCGGGATCGCCAAAGCCGGATCGCCGGGCGTGCCGTCCGGCAAGGGAAACAGCGGCGCCGCCGCCGTTTGCGCCACGTCGGCGACGATCTTGTTGCCGTCCTCGTAAGCGTTCATGGGATGGAACATGTAACACGGGTCCAATTGGAACCAGCGGATGGTCGAGACGTCCGCGTCGCGCTTCATTACACCGACATAGGCGCCCTTGGCCGGTTCCCACGCCCACGCCGGCTTGCCCGACATGGCGCGCTCGAGACTGCCGGTCAGCGGCAGGATCGGAAACAGCACATAGTTCCGCGTCACCAGGAAGTCGTGAACCATGCTGGAAAACGGCGCCTCGAATTTTTGCAGGCGCGTCACCTTTCCGGTCTTGTCGACGACGCCGTA
>JASHUX010000273.1 GCA_030039775.1 Alphaproteobacteria bacterium
CGATGTCAAAGGCGACGAGCCGCTCCGGATCGTGCCGTGCGTGCCAATAGATCGTGCTACCGCCGTCAAGCACGCCGAACTCGACCATGCGCC
Source organism: Alphaproteobacteria bacterium (assembly GCA_030039775.1). Lineage (GTDB taxonomy): Bacteria > Pseudomonadota > Alphaproteobacteria > ATCC43930 > CGMCC-115725 > JAATGI01. The sequence goes on from JASHUX010000273.1 coordinate 94, forward strand.
GCGGCCGCACGCGTTCCAAGATCGCGTCGATCCGGCCGACGAACGCAGCATCCTTATGCACGTAGACGACCTCGTCGGTCGAGCCGGGCGGCCGGTGCATTCCGCCCTGAAACCGTAGTTCGAGATCGCGCACGCGCATAACATCGTCGGGCTGTGCCAAGGGAATTCCTCCCGCCGACGACGGTAGCACGACCGAAAATAACGAGGTAAGGCCCGGCGCCCGGTTCGCGCCACGCGGGATTTCAGGTCGCAGTGAGGTCGGTCGGGATCAGGAAGCAGCCGGCGACCCGCCATTTGCCGTCGGTTTCGTGCCCCATGATAAACAGCGCTCCGTGCGCGTTGCCATCGGGCCCCACGGCCCTCCCGCGTCGCTATTCGCCAGAATTCCGCGGCCTTTCCTTCGCGCCGCCGCCTTGCCCCGACTTTGCCTTATTGCCGTCGCGCCGACTTCTAGCTGGACTTGAGGTCGGAGGTCGTGAGGAGACAGCCGCCGATCAGCCAGCTCCCGTCCTTCTGGTGCTCCATGAAATAGAGCGCTTCATGCACCAGACCGTCGGCGCTCACCACCAGCACATGCTGGATCACCGCGTCGTCGGACTGTTCGAGCTGGCCGAAACTTACCTGGCTGGCCCGGTACACCGGCGCATAGCCTTCGCGCACCATCGACATGAAATCGGCGGGCGTGCCAAAGCGCTCGCGCAGGGTCGGCGTCGCGAATGCGAACGCGGCGGCACCGTCGTCTTTCTGGAACGCCGCCATCTGGCTCTCGATGACATGACGGATCGCAGTCTTGTCGGCGTCGACGAGTGGCGGACCGCCAGCCCAAGTCGGCGCCGCGGTAACGATCAACAACAGGCCGAGCAACCACGAGCTGAGGCGATGCATGGCGAAGCTCCTTGCGTTGGTGCAAGATGGGCCGCGAAGCCTGGTCCCGCACACCATACGCTATAAACACGCATGAGGATGCAATGTCCGCACCGCCACCCGTGAGACGCGCCGACAAGGCGATGAGCGACGAGAGCGCTCGCGGCATACTGGCGCAGGGCTTCGCCGGCCGCCTCGCCACGGTCGGACCGGACGGCTGGCCCTATGCCGTGCCGTTGCTCTATGTCTGGATGGACGGCGAGATCTGGGTCCACAACACCGCGGCGCGCGGCCATCTCCGCGCCAACGTCGATCACGAGCCGCGCGTCTGTTTCGAGCTCGACGAGCCCGGCGAGACCTTCGCCTACGGCCGCTTCGAATGCGACAGCTCGGTCGCATACAAGAGCGTGATCGCGTACGGCCGCATCCGCGTGGTCGACGACCGTGCCCAAAAACAGCGCTTTTGCGAGGCGCTGATCGCGAAGTACGGCCGGGAAGAATGGGAGCAGCCGGAGCAGCAGCGGCCGAAGAGCTTTTTCCCGCGCCTCGATGTCATCACCGTCTACGCCATCGCGATCGAGCGCATTACCGGCAAGGTGACGCCGCTTCCCGGCATCGCCGAGCGCTGGCCCGCGAAAGACATGACCCGAACGCCGAACGCCAAACCGCCGGAGGACAAACCATGAGCGACGCCCGACTTTACGCCGTGATGCGGACGCGCGGCGGCGCCTGGAAAGAAGGCGTACCGGTCGAGCAGCAATACGATTATCGGGGCCACGTCGATTACATCGAGAAGCTGCGCGGCGAGGGGTTCATCGTCGCGGCGGGCGGCCTCGACGGCACTAAGGACGCGCTGCTCATCGTCCGCGCCAAGGACGAGCACGACATCAAGGTGAAGCTCGAATGGGATTCGTGGACCGCGAACGACCTTTTGCGCACCACGCTGGTTGCGCCGTGGACGGTGCGCGTCGGCTCGGTCGGAACCGCGGGATGACGCATTCGATTCGGCACATTCACTGGCCCGACGCGCCGCAAATGTGGATGCCGTACGCGCCGGCGATCAAAATCACCGGCGGCAGCACGATCTTTTGCGCCGGCGTCACTGCGGCGCCGGTCTATCACCACCATCCGCACCGGCCCGAGGAGTTTGCGGCCATGCCGCGCGATATGGCTGGGCAGACGCGCGCCGCGCTGGATAATCTAAAGCGCGGACTCGACGCGGCGGGCGCCTCCTTCGCCGACATTGTCAGCGCGACGCGCTTCGTCACCGACCTGGCGGATCAGGACTCGCTCAATCGCGTCTGGGCGGAGTATTTCGGCGACAACAAGCCCGCGACCACGACGGTGCAGGTGGTGGCGCTCGCCACCGATCCGCGCTGCCTCATCGAGATCAACGCCGTCGCGGTGGTCGGCTAATCCGCGTCCAGCATGCTGCGGATGCGCGCCGCCAGCGCGTTCGCGGTGAACGGCTTCGCGATCAGCTCGACGCCGGGATCGAGCCGGCCGTGGTGGACGATGGCATTGCGCGCATAGCCGGTCGTGAACAGCACCTTGAGCTTGGGCCAGCGCACGCGGGCCACGTCCGCAAGCTCGCGTCCCGTCATCCCGCCGGGCAGGCCGACGTCGGTGAACATCAGGCGGACCGACGGGTCTTCCTCCAACCGCTGCAGCGCCTCGACGCCGCTCCCGGCCTCAAGCACGGCATAGCCAAATTCGCGCAACGTCTCGACGCTGAAAGCCCGGACGTCGGCATGATCCTCGACCACCAGCACGGTTTCGCCGCTGGCCGCGCCGGGCGCCGCGGGTGCGGCGTCGCTGCGGTCGGCGGGACCGGCCCCGGAACCCGCCGGCAAATAGAGCTTCACGGTCGTGCCGACACCGACCTCACTGTAGATCTTGATGTGCCCGCCCGACTGCTTGGCGAAACCGTAGGCCTGCGACAGACCGAGGCCGGTGCCACGGCCGACCTCTTTGGTGGTGAAGAACGGCTCGAAGATATGCGGCAGGATCTCGGGCGGAATGCCGCTGCCGGTGTCGCTGACGGCGATCATCACGTAATCGCCGGGCGCGAATTCCTCCCACGGCGCGGCCATCGTCTCCTCGAAGCCGACGGTCGCGGTCTCGATCGTTAGCTTGCCGCCCGAGGGCATGGCGTCGCGCGCGTTGACGGCGAGGTTCAGCAGCGCCGCCTCCAACTGGTTGGGATCGGCATACGCGGACTTGAGCGACGGCTCGAGCACGGTTTCGATGGCGATGCTTTCGCCAAGCGTGCGGCGGAACAATTCCGTCATGCGGTGGACCAGTTCGTTGGCATCAAGGGCCGCGGGCACAAGCGGCTGGCGCCGCGAGAATGCCAGCAATTGCTGAGTCATTTGAGCAGCGCGCGCGGCGCCGCGCAGCGCGGCGTCGATCTGGCGCTCCATGCGCACGCGGTCGAAGGGCCGACGGTCGCGCACCTGCCGCTCGATCGCCTCGAGGTTGCCCGTCATCACTTGCAGCAGATTGTTGAAATCGTGCGCGACACCGCCGGTGAGCTGGCCGATCGCCTGCATTTTCTGCACTTGGCGCAGGGTTTCCTCGGTCTTGAGCCGTTCCTCGATCTCGGTGCGGACGCGCTCTTCCAGACTCTCGGTAAGCTTCAGCAATTCGAGACGGGCGCGCATTTCGCCGGTGATGTCGACGGCGACGCCGATCGCATACTGCACGGTGCCGTCGGGCTTATTGACCGGGATGCCGCTGGCGCGCAGCCAGCGGATGTTGCCGTCGCCGCTGTCATACTTGATCTCGAGATCGGTCACGAACTCGCCGCGAAGGGCGCGCCGGATAGGGTATTCGTCCGGCATCAAGATCGAGCCGTCGCCGCGCTGCGCCGGCAGCCGCGGCGCCAACTTCTCGCCGATCTTCGGCTGGCCGTCGAACCCCAGCAGGCGCTCGCGCGCCGGATTGGCATAGACGATCTGGCCGTCGGTATTGACCATGGTCAGGCCGAACGGCAGATGCGTCAGCACGGTGCCGATGCGCTGCAACATCGCCTCGCTTTCGGCCTTGAGCGCGGCGGCCTCCTGACGCTGCCGCGCCGATTGAAGCGCGGATGCAATCCGCGCCGTCAGTTCCGGCGCCGAGAACGGATAATAGAGGACATCGTCGAACGTCGCCGCCGGCGGCGCGCCGCCCGCGCGGTCGAGCAGAAGCACCAACGGAATATCGGCAAGCGCCGGATCGTCACGAAACACTTGCCACAGCGGCCGGCTGTCGGCCGCGATCAGCCGGTCGCCGCACAAAATCATGTCGGGGCGGTCCATCGCCGCCTCTGCCAGAACGTCGGATGGGCTGAACGCGGTCGTCGCGCGATATTTCGATGCGAGCGCGTCGGCCGCTTGCGCGAGCAGCCCGGCATCGGCATGGGCTATCAAAACACGCGGCAATCGCGCACTGTTTTCAGCAGTTGCGCCGTCGTCCGCCATAAGGTTCCCGCCTCCGCCGCGACGGTAGCGGCGGGGGTCGCGCCTGACAAGGCGCGAGTTGGTCTATTCCGCGGGATCGACCGCCGGCGCCGCGACCATGCGTTCGGCCGCTGGACGCGACATGTACCAATAGCCGACACCCATGATTCCGGCGCCGGCAACGATGTTGCCGATCGTGACCCAGAACAGATTGTAGGCAAGACCCGCCCACGTCACGGAATCGGGATGCGACCCGCCCAAGGCGATCAACAGCAACGTCATGTTGGCGACGGAATGCTCGTAGCCGCTGCCGATGAACCCGAAAAGGCACCAGAAGATCAGGATGCATTTGGCGGCGTCGCTGGCGGTGCGCGCGGACATCCAAATCGCCAGGCAGACTAGCCAGTTGCACAAGATCGCGCGCGCCAACAGCGACAGCACCGGCGCGTTCATCTTCGCGGCGGCGACGGTCATCAGGAACTGGCTCTTCGAATGCAGCATGGCGCCGCCGCCACCCCACAGGAACAGCGCCGCCAACACGGCGCATCCGACCAGATTGCCAACCCACGACATCGCCCAGGCGCTTGCCAGATCGCCAAGCGCGATCTTCTTCCGCAACACGCCATGGGTCATGAACATGGTGTGCCCGGTAAAGAGATCGGACCCGGCGAAGATCACCAACGTTAGCGCGATGCCGAACGAGCAGCCCATCACCAACGCGCGATAGGCGGGATCGACATCGGAGCCGACGCAGAAGATCAGGATGATGCCGAGCCCGACGAAGGCACCGGCCATCATCGACGAAACGAAAAAGCCGCCGGGCGTGCGCTTCAGGAGCGCGGATTTGGCGGCGGCGGTGTCGGCCATGCGGTCGACAGTATCGAGAAACATGCGGGTTCCCTGCAAAGGACGAGACGTACCCCGGGAACCGCAAGGACCATGCCAGTGGCAAATGCGCGATTCGCGGGCATTTTGAAACGCTTGCCGGACGTTACGGCGGCACCGCTGCCGCTTAAATGCGCACCCGGCGGCGTCGCCCTTGCTTCCAACAGCCCGCGATACGACATAACGTCGGGGATGCGTTGAGGGGCGGCTGCCCGGAAAGCCAAGCACATGACAATTCTGCGAAAATTGATGCTGGCGCTGTTCTGCGCCGGTCTCATTACCGCGCCGATCGTGATGGCGCCGCATCCGGCGGACGCGCGCGCCGGCTGGACCTCCGGCGGGTATTCCAGCATGGGCAGCATGGGTTCGCGCACTTACGGTTTTAACGGCGGTTCGACCATCAACCGCAGCATGACGCCCTACAGCAGTCCTTCTTATGGCGGTGGATATGGCTACGGTTACGGCTATGGCGGCTACCATCCATTCTGGAGCGGCCTCGCCGGCGGCCTGTTCGGCGGTTGGCTCGGCAGCATGCTGTTCCCGCACTGGGGCATGGGCTATGGCGGCTATGGTTATGGCGGCGGCTGGGGCGGCGGATTCTTCTCGATTTTGATCTGGCTGTTTTTGATCTGGGCCGGCTGGCGCCTGTTCCGCGGTTTCTTTCACGGCAGTTGGGGCACAGGCTTCGGCGGCGGCATGGTCGGGCCCGGACCCAGCATGGCGTTCGGCGGCGGCCCCTGGGGCGGCGGTATGATGGGCGGTCCCGGCGTCGTCGGCTATGCGGGCGGCCCCGGCCAGATGACCAATCAGATCCAAATCACCCAATCCGATCAGACCGCGTTCGAGGCGGTGCTCAAAGCGGTGCAGGGCGCATGGGGCAAGGCCGATCTCTCGACACTGCGCCACTATGTGACGCCGGAGATCCTGTCGTACTTCTCCGAGCAACTGTCGCAGAATCAGAGTGAGGGCGTCGAAAATCATGTCGAAGACGTCGAATTCCTCGAAGGCGACACACGCGAAGCCTGGAGCGAGGGCAATCTCGAATACGCAACAGTCGTGATGCATTGGCGGGCGCGCGACTGGACCGTGCGCACCGACAATAATTCGGTGGTCGACGGCGACCCGAAGAACCCAAGCGAGGCACGGGAGATGTGGACCTTCGCGCGCAGTCCCAACGGACATTGGCTGTTGTCGGCGATCCAACAGGTTTAAGATAGGCGCGCCCTTTACCGGAGGATCGCCATGGCGCTCGTCTCGCTCGACCATGTCACCATCAACACCGCACGGCCGGCCGAGACGGTCGAGTTCTACACCAACCTCCTGGGCATGCATGTCGGGTGGCGGCCACCGCTGGATTTCCCCGGCGAGTGGCTTTATGTCGGCGATCGCGCCGTGTTGCATCTTGTGTTCGTGAAACAGCAAACCGAGGCCGAGACCGGCGACTTCGACCATTTCGCGCTGTTGGGTTCCGATTTCACTACAATCAAGTCGAGGCTCGTCGAACGAGGCATTGAATTTAGAGAAAATATTGTCGCCGGTGGGACGACCAAGCAGCTCTTTTTCCCCGACCCGAACAACGTCAAGGTCGAGATAAACTTCCCACCGAACTTAGCGGCATAACTTTTTGTTTTTATTGCTATTTCCGTCACGGCTTGCTTTAGGCGGGCCATCCACGTCTTGCCCGGAGCGAATACTTCGTGGATGCCCGACCAAGCCGAGGCATGACGTTCGTGAGCCGAGTTGCTCGAAATGCCTCTCATCCCCGACCGGCTGAAGACGCGGTTCCAAGTACAGGCGGCAGTGCGGCTGGCGACGACACGCAACATCGCGCTGACGGTGGCACGGCGCGGCGACGAGGATGCGGGCGTCATTCTCCTCAAGCTCAATCGGCGCGATCTCGGGTTCGAAGTGCTCGCCCAGACGCGGGGCCAAGGCGGCGAGCTGGTGTGGCAACGCGTCACCGGCGCCGCGCCGGTGACCGAGGCCGACGCCGACGCCTATATCGCACGCGCCGTTAAGCGCGATCCGGATGTGTGGGTGGTCGAGATCGAGGATCGCGAGGCCCTGCCCCTATTCCCCGGCGCGATCGTCTGAACCTATTATTCGGGTGGTATGACACCGGACTCCGCCGCCCCTGACGCGTCGCCCCAGCCCGACGGCAATACCGCGAGTGTCATACGCGCCACCGTCCGGTCCGCCGCCGATTGGCTGGTCGCGAATCAGAAGCCTGACGGACATTGGGTTGGGCCGGCCGAATCGAACGCTTGCATGGAAGCGGAATGGTGCCTGGCGCTGTGGATCCTGGGTCTGGGCGATCATCCGCTGCGGCCCCGGTTGGCGCGGGCGCTGTTACAAACGCAGCGGCCCGATGGATCGTGGGAGATCTATCGCGGCGCGCCCAACGGCGACATCAACGCG
>JASHUX010000274.1 GCA_030039775.1 Alphaproteobacteria bacterium
CCACTCGGGTGGGTAATGAGACCGCGACACAATTCCGTCGGCTCCCTCTCGTCATTCCTGCGAAGGCGGGAAGCCAGGGCAGGCGACGGGCGGTTATCCTGGGTCCCCGCTTCCGCGGGGACGACGAAGAATGGTTTTGGCCAACCGGTGGCGAGCGTAATATCGCGGCCAAGGACCTGACCGCATGCCAGTTAACCTGCCGAATCTGCTGACGCTGTCGCGGATCGTCGCGATCCCCCTGGTTATCGTGACGTTCTTCATGCCGGCGCCGTTCGGGCCGTGGGCGGGATGCGCGCTGTTCGCGGCGGCGGGTTTCACCGACTGGCTCGACGGCCAGCTGGCGCGGCGTTGGCATCAGCAATCGGCCTGGGGCCGTGTGCTCGATCCGATCGCCGACAAGCTGCTGGTCGCGACCATTCTGTTTATGCTCGCGGCGCTCGAGCGCATCTCGCCGGTGACGATTTTCCCGGCGCTGGTGATTCTCGCGCGCGAGATACTTGTGTCCGGCTTGCGCGAACACCTCGCCATGCTGCGCGTGCCGGTGCCTGTATCGCGATTGGCGAAGTGGAAGACGGCGCTGCAGATGGTGGCGATCGGCGTGCTGCTGGTTGGCGATGCCGGTCCGACGGCGCTTCATGTGCGTACCGTCGGCGAGCTGCTGTTGTGGCTTGCGGCGGCCCTGACGCTCATCACCGGCTACGACTATTGGCGCGCCGGCATGTCGCATATCGGCGAGGAAGACGCGAAGGTCGTGAAGCCTGAGAGCGTGCATTAAGTCATGCCGCACACAGGACCCGTTTTCGGCGTCGCCGGCTGGAGCGGCAGCGGCAAGACAACGCTGATCGAAAAATTGCTGCCGCTGGTTACGGCGCACGGCTTGCGCGTTGCGACCCTGAAGCACACGCACAAGGACTTCGATTTCGACAAGCCCGGCAAAGATTCTTGGCGGCATCGCGAAGCCGGCGCGCAGGAAGTGATGATCGCGGCGCCGAAACAATGGACCTTGGTGCATCAAGTCCGGGATCAAGCCGAAACCGGTTTGGCGCATCTTCTGTCGCACATGAGCGCGTCGGATCTGGTCCTGGTCGAAGGCTTTAAGCGTGAGCCAATTCCCAAGCTCGAAGTGCATCGCGCGGCGCTCGGTAAATCGCTGATCGCGCCCGACGATCCCGATATTGTCGCCATCGCCTCGGACGCGCCGGTCGCGACCGATCTGCCGCGCTTCGATTTGAACGATGCCGCAGGCATCGCCGCGTTCATTATGAAAGTTATTGGTCGTCAGTAACCTTGCGCTCCGATCTTGAACGCCTTAGCTCTCTAGCCATGAGGCTTCTCTATTTCGCCCATCTCCGCGACAAGATCGGCATCGCCGAAGAGCGGCTCGATCCGCCGCCGGGCGTTGCGGATGTCGCCGCCCTGATCGAGTGGCTGAAGGGCAGGGGGCCGAAATTCGCGGCGGCGCTGGCCAATCCCAAGGCGCTGCGCGTCGCGGTCAACCAGACCTATGTCGGCTGGCAGCATCCGGTGACGCCGGGCGACGAAGTCGCCATCTTTCCGCCCGTAACGGGGGGCTGAGCGATGATCCGCGTTCAGCGCGAGGATTTCGACGTCGGCGCGGAGATCGAGGCGCTGACGCGCGGCAAGACCGGCATCGGCGGCGTCGCCTCGTTTATCGGGCTGATGCGCGACGTTGCCGGCGGCAGTGCGATCCGTGCCATGACCCTCGAGCATTATCCCGGCATGACCGAACGAGAGCTCGAACGCATCGAGACCGAAGCCCAACGGCGCTGGCCGTTGATCGCGAGCCTGGTCATTCATCGCTACGGCCGGCTCGAGCCCGGCGACCGCATCGTGATGGTCGCGACCGCCTCGGCGCATCGTGCCGCGGCGTTCGAGGCGTGCGAATTCCTGATGGACTATCTCAAAACCAAGGCGCCGTTCTGGAAGCAGGAAGAGACGCCGGAGGGACCGCGCTGGGTTGCCGCCGAGACGAGCGACGACGCAGCGGCGGCGCGCTGGACCAAGGAGGGAGGCGGTTGAGGCGTTACGCCGCCAAGCCCAGCAGCTTCGCGGCGTTGTCCTTGAGGATCAGCGGCCGCACTTCGGGCCGGATGTCGATGGTTTCGAAATCCTTGAGCCAGCGGTCGGGCGTGATGACGGGGAAGTCCGAGCCGAACAGCACCTTGTTCTTGATCAGCGTGTTGGCGTAGCGGATCAGGCTCTGCGAGAAGTATTTCGGCGACCAGCCCGACAGGTCGATATAGACGTTGGGCTTGTGCTGGCACACCGATAGCGCCTGCTCCTGCCACGGGAAGGACGGGTGCGCCATGATGATCGACATGTCGGGGAACTCGATCGCGACCTCGTCGAGATAAATCGGGTTCGAGTATTCGAGCTTGATGCCGCCGCCCGCGCGCATGCCGGAGCCGACGCCGGTCTGGCCGGTATGGAACAGCGCGATCAGCTTGTGCTCGGCAATCACTTCGTAAAGCCCGTACGCCATGCGGTCGTTAGGATAGAATGCCTGGCTCGATGGGTGGAACTTGAAGCCCTTGATGCCGTAGTTCTTGACCAGGTCGCGCGCCTCGCGCACGCCGAGCTTGCCCTTGTGCGGGTCGATGCTGGCGAAGGGAATCAGGATGTCGCTGTTCTCGTTGGCGAGCCGCGCCACTTCTTCGTTGGGATAGCGCCGCCGCCCGGTCGCCGCCTCGCTGTCCACCGTGAAGATCACCGCCGCGGTCTTGCGGTCGCGGTAGTATTGCGCGATCTCCGAGATCGGTTTCGGCTCGTACGTGGTCTTGAAATATTTGGCCATGTAGGCGCGGCCTTCGGCGCCGTCCTGGTAGGACGGGCTGCCCGGCGGGCCGTCGGCGTGGGTGTGGATGTCGATGGCGTCAATTTTGCTGAGATCGATCATTGCGCTTTTTTCCTTTCGATGCCGCCGAGATTGCACGTCGTACCGGCCTCTTGCAAGATCGGGAAATCGAACGAGGAGATGCCGATGGTTGCCGCGCTCAAGACCGAATTCGCGTTCCAGATCCGGGTCGATTTCCGCGAGCGCGTGATCTTCGGCGAGACGCCGCGCGGCGGACGCGGCTATGTGCCGCCGACCGGCGGCTGGGTCGACGGGCCGCGGCTCAAAGGCAAGGTGATCGGCTATAGCGGCGCCGACTGGGCCTGGACGCGGCCCGACGGCGTGCTGGAGCTCAACGCGCATTACATGCTCGAGGCCGACGACGGCACGCCGATCTATATCCAAAATGTCGGCTACCTTTATCGCCACGACGCGCAAGGCAACATCCTGCGCGGGCCGGGCGGTGTCGACGTGCCGCATTATTTCTACATCACGCCGAAGTTCGACGTAGCGAAGGGCAAGCACGACTGGCTGACGCGCACGATCATCGTGGGGCAGGGCGTGCGCCACACCGATCCCGACCACACCATGTTCACGTACTACACGGTGGGTTAAGGCGCGGCCTGCCAATCGCGCACGAAATCGTCGAGTTCTTCGCGGTTCAGGTCGGACACGGCCCAGAACCTCATATCGCCCTTCGACCAGGTCACGAGGTTGTAGCCGTTGCGCGACAGGTCTCGCGATGGTGCATCGCCGGCTTTAGGCTGGCTCCAGACATAGAGGTCGATGACGTGCTTGGCGCGGCCATAGATCATCGCCGCGACCGCCCGTCCGTGCACCGTGTCGATCCGGCCGCCTTTGAGTGGGAAGCCTTGCGCCGCTAAATCTTTCACTGGCGGCGTGAAGTCGATTTTGCCGGCGAACCACGGTTTGACGGTGTGCTGGTCGGTCGAGGCGACGTCGTAGAGACGATCGGACTGAAGCGCGCGCAAATGTCCGTCGAGGACGGATTGCTCGACGCCGCCGTTGTCGCGCGGCACGACAATTAGCAGCACCAGCGCAGCGGCGACCGCGGCACCCAACCCGAACGAGCCGAACCAGGCGCCCCATCGCCAACGTGGCGCGGGCGCATGCGGTCGCGGCGCGTTTGTCGCCGTCATCGCCTCCATGCGTCGCCGAAAATCATCCGGTGCCCGATAGCGTGGCGCCTCGTCGCGGAGCGCCGCTTTCGTTGCGCGCAGGTCGCGTTGCAGCACGCGGCATTCGGCGCAATCCTCAAGATGCGCCGCCACGGCGGCGGCGTCGCGCGGCTGGAGCTCGCCGTCGCAGTCCGCCTGTACCAGCAGTCGGAGTTCCCGATGGCTGTCGTCGTTCATGCGTCACCTGCCTTTGCCGCGCGCATCAATGCGCGGCGCCCGCGCCACAGCCGCGACATCACCGTGCCGATCGGCACGCCGATCACCGCTGCGATCTCGCGATAGGACATTTCCTCGAGGTCGCACAGCACCACCGCCTCGCGCAATTCAAGGGGCAGCGCCGCCAACAAGGTATCGAGCTGTGCGCGGTCCTGCTTGCGCGACAGGGCCGTCTCGGGATCGTCGCCGGGATCGCGCAGATAGTCGGCCGGCCCGACCTCCTCGTCGTCGCTCGATTCCAACGGCACGGTGCCGCCATCCCGCCTCGCCGTGAGCCGGTCGTACGCGACGTTGCGCACGATACGCAGCAGCCATGCCCTGCCGTCGCCGCCGTTGAACGACGGGAAATATTTGACTGCGCGGAGCAGCGCATCCTGCACCACGTCTTCTGCCTCGGTCGGGTCGCGCGTCAGCCAGCGCGCCAGATTGTAGGCGGCATCGAGATGAGGCAGGGCGACGCGGTCGAAGGACGGCGCGGGCATGACGGGACGGGATACTCGCGGCGGTTGACCCGCGAGTATAGCTCGGTCCGAATTCGATTGGATCGCCCCCACCGTCACCGGACGGTTACCGTCGCCGTCATCATCGGATGGATCGAGCAGAAGTAGTGATAGATGCCGGGCCGGTCGAACGTCATCGAGAATTTGTCGTCGGTGTCGAGCGGCGGCGACTTGAAGGATCGAGGGCCGTCGCTGCTCACGATGGTGTGGGGAATATCGTCGCGGTTGATCCAGGTCACTTTGGTTCCCGCCGCGACCGTCAGTTCCTTCGGCGCGAAGGTGAAATTGTCGATGGTGACGGTTTGATCCGCCGCCCAAGCGGTAACCGGCGCGAGCAACAAGATCGCGAGGATCGGAACGGAGGTGGATCGGCGCATCGTTCACGCTCCCAACGACTGATCGACGATCGCCAGCGGCTCGCGTCCTTTGACGTAATGGACCGTGGAGATCCCGAGCAGTTCGCGCAGCCGGCCGGGTTCCACTTTCATCGGGCCGGGGCTGGGCGCGGCGCCGGGCGCGGGCTGCGGAAATGCGGTCGAAAGGCCGGTATGGAACGCGACGGTACCCTCGACTTTTTGCAGCAATTGGTGGATGTGCCCGTTGAGAACCGTCACTGAACCGAAGCGGCGGAGATAGGCGAGCGCCTGCGCGCCGTCCGACGTGCCCCAGCCCCATTGCGGATAGACCTGCCACAGCGGGATGTGCGTCGTCACGACGATCGGCTGGCTCGCGGAACGGTTCTTCAGATCGTCCTCAAGCCATTCGAGCTGCGCGGCACCCAGCGCGCCCTCGCCGCCCGGTTGGAGGTTGGCGACGTTAATGAGCGCGACGAAATGGATGCCGCCTTGGTCGAAACTGTACCAGCCGCCGGACTGCGCCTTGGGCGCGAACCGGGCGAAGAACGGCCTGCCGTTATCGACCAGCATGTCGTGTTCGCCCGGAATTAAATGCTTCTCGATCCCGGTTTCCGCGATGAGTTGCTGCGCCGTGTCCCATTCGGCGTCGCGGGACAGATGGCTGACATCGCCCGTGTGCAGCATGAACGCGGGACGCGGGTTCATCGCGGCAATACGGCCGAGCAACTCTTTGAAGGTCCCGGTCGCATCCGGATTTGCCGGCTTGTTGAAGCCGATATGGGAATCGCTGATCTGGACAAAGGTCAGCTCGGACGCAGCCATTTCAGCCGCGGCGGCGCTGCCGATCAGGGCCGAGCGCGGCATTCCGCCGGCAACGACCCACAGCACGCCCGCGCCAGTCCATGCCGCGCATCGAAGCACACGGCGGCGGCTTGGAAATTCGGGTTTATGCGACATATCGGTCCCATCCCTGTTGTGACGGGGATGAAGACCGGGGGCGGCCGTGATTTATTCGCGCGCCCCGCCTTTTTTTGCGTCGGCGAAAAGGCGGGGTTACCGCTAGCGGAACACCGGGTGGCCGGAAACCGTTGTGCCTGCAGCGGGCTTGGCGGGAACGGTGCTTTCCCCTATTTATAGTAGCGCACAATTATGCGTGGTCGAGCGGCCGCGTTCACAACGGAGGAGCACGGAATGTTCAGGAAATTCGGTTTGGCCGTTTTGGCCGCAGGTACCGTTATCGCCGGCGCGGTCATATCCGGCCCTTCGGCACACGCTCAGGCCGGCGTAGCCGCCGGTGTGTTGACATGCAATGTCAGCAGCGGCTTCGGCTTCGTTTTCGGCTCGTCGCGGGAACTGAATTGCGTCTACTCGACGACGGGCGAACACTATGTCGGCGACATCAACAAATACGGCGTCGATATCGGTTTCACGAAGGCGGCGGTCATCGTATGGACGGTGATCGCACCGACCGCGAATCTTGCGCCGGGTACGTTGGCTGGGCATTACGCCGGCGCGACGGCGGGCGCCACGGCCGGGGTCGGCCTTGCGGCTAACGCCCTGGTCGGCGGGAACGGCAATACCATTACCCTGCAGCCGCTCAGTATCGAGGGAAATCAGGGCCTGAACGTAGCAGCCGGCATCGCCGACGTGACGCTGCGTTCGGCCGGCATGTAATACTGCGTAAGGGCAGGTTCGGGGATCGGGCCGGCGACGGCCCGATCTTTTTTTTGGGGCCGGGAATGCGACCGTCTCGTCCTTCCCCAATTCGATAAACAGGCGTTACACTCCCGCGCATAAATCGACGGTTCCGGTCGGCGCTCAGCGCGACACGAAACCGCATAGGGAGGTGACGGTGACGATCGGCGAACGGGACACGTTTCCGAAGCTGCTGGTGCTTAATGCGCGGCGGTTTTCGGGTCGTCCCGCGTTCCGCCATAAGGATCGCGGCATCTGGCGCGGCTGGAGCTGGGCCGAGGTCGAACGCGAGGTTCGCGCCTATGCGCTCGGCTTGTCGCGTCTCGGCCTCAAACGCGGCGATCGCTTCGCGATTATCGGCACCAATCGGCCGAAGCTCTATTGGTCGTTCTTGGCGGCGCAATGGCTGGGCGCCGTGCCTGTGCCGATCTATGCGGACGCAATCGCCGACGAGATGGGCTACGTGCTTGGTCATGCGGAGACACGGCTTGCGGCGGTGGAGGACCAGGAGCAGGTCGATAAGATTCTGGCCGTATCGGAGCGGGCGCCGGCGCTGGAAGCAGTGATCTATGACGAGTCGCGCGGTCTCCGCGATTACGATCATGCGCGGCTCCATGCCATCGATGAGATTATCGCCGACGGCCGCCGCGCGCTCGCCGAGGACCCGGCCTTCAACGCTTGGCTCGACAACGAACTGGTGGCAGGCAGCGCCGACGATGTGTGCGTCATCATGTATACGTCCGGCACGACGGGACGGCCCAAGGGCGTCGAGATCGTATCGGGCCGCGCGATCGCGGCCGTAAGCGATTCGATCGCGTTCGATCGCTTCACGGAGCGCGACGAGGTTCTGGCCTACCTGCCGTTGGCATGGGTGGGCGATCACTATCTGACCTATTGTCAGTCGCTGGTCGCGGGTTTTTGCGTGTCCTGTCCGGAAAGTCCGGAAACCGTTCAGGAGAACATGCGCGAGATCGGCCCGACCTATTATTTCGGTCCGCCGCGCGTGTTCGAGACGCTGCTTACCGCGACCACGGTGCGCATGGCCGACGCGGGCGCCATCAAGCGCGCGCTCTATCGCTTCTTCATCGCCCACGCGCGGCGGTACGGCGAGAAAATTCTGAACCGCGAGCCCGTGCCGCCCCACGCGCGGCTGCTCTATGCGATCGGCCAGTTCATCGTCTATGAACCGCTCAAGAATGCGCTGGGCTTTTCCAAGGTGCGCGTCGCGTACACGGCGGGCGAGGCGATCGGCCCGGACCTGTTCTCGTTTTACCGCTCGGTCGGTCTGAACCTGAAGCAGGCCTATGGCCAGACCGAAGCGTTTATTCTTGTCGCATCGCAGGCCGACGATCAGGTCAGAGCCGACACGGTCGGGCCGTTGATGCCGCGCGTCGAGCTTCGCATCGCCGAGGACGGCGAGGTGCAATACAAGAGCCCCGGCCAATTTCTCGGGTATTTCAGGGACGCGGCGAAAACCGCGGAGGCGATGACGCCGGACGGCTACATCAAGACCGGCGACGCCGGATTCCTCGATCAGGCCGGCCATTTGCACATCATCGATCGGTCCAAGGATGTCGGCCGCTTGCGGAACGGTGCGCTGTTCGCGCCGAAATACATCGAGAACAAGCTCAAGTTCTTTCCGAACATCCGCGAGGCCGTTGCGTTCGGCGACGGCCGTGATTTTGTCACGTGCTTTGTCAATATCGACCTGACGGCGGTCAGCGACTGGGCGGAGCGGAACGGTGTGACCTATGGCTCGTATCAGGAATTGGCGGGGCACGAGCGGGTAACGGCGCTCCTGGCCGACCACGTGCGTGCCGTCAACCGCGATCTCGCGTCGGAGCCGGCGACCGCCGGCGCACGGATTCGGCGCTTCCTCGTCCTGCACAAGGAGCTCGACGCCGACGACGGCGAGCTCACGCGCACGCAAAAGGTTCGCCGGCGTTTTATCGCCGAGCGTTATGCGCGACTGGTCGATGCGCTCTACAGCGACGTCGATACCGTCGACATCGCGACCGAAGTCATGTTTGACGACGGCCGCAAGGGCACCATCGCCGCGCGGGTCAAGATTTGCGACCTGGCGCCGGCCGCCGCGGCGAGCGAGCTGGTCGACGCATGACCGAGGCGGCCGCCGGAGACACGCTGCTGGCGGTCGAGGGCATATCGCTTCAGTTCGGCGGCGTCACGGCCCTGAGCGACGTGTCGTTCGACATCAAGCGCGGCGAGATCCGCGCCATCATCGGCCCGAACGGCGCCGGCAAGACGTCGATGCTCAACGTCATCAACGGGTTTTATCATCCGCAGCGCGGCGCCATCCGCTTTCGCGGCCGGGATTTCAGCCGCATGCATCCGGGCTTTGCCGCGCGCAACGGTATCGCGCGCACGTTCCAGAACGTCGCGCTGTTTCGCGGCATGACGACGCTCGACAATCTGATGACCGGCCGTGCCCTCAAGATGCATCGCGGTTTTTTGTGGCAATTGCTGCGCTACGGCCCGGCCATGGACGAAGAGATCGTGCATCGCCGCGTGGTCGAGGACATCATCGATTTTCTCGAGATCGAAGCGATCCGCCGCGTCCCGGTCGGGCGCTTGCCCTACGGTCTGCAAAAGCGCGTCGAGCTCGGCCGCGCCTTGGCGATGGAGCCGGAGCTGCTGCTGCTCGACGAGCCGATGACCGGCATGAATCTCGAAGAGAAAGAGGATATGTGCCGGTTCATCCTCGAAGTGAACGTGCAGTTCGGCACCACCATCGCGCTGATCGAGCACGACATGGGCGTGGTGATGGATCTGTCGAACCGCGTCGTGGTGCTCGATTACGGGCGCAAGATCGCCGATGACGTGCCGGCGGCGGTGAAACAGGACGCGGCGGTGATCGCCGCCTATCTCGGCGTGGCGGCCTAGCGCGCGATGCATTTTCTCTATCTCGCGCTGATCGATCCGTTCGTGCAGATGGGGCAGGCGCCGGACCTCTTGGCGCAAACGCTATGGGAGGGGCTGGTCTCCGGCGTGCTCTACGCGCTGATCGCGCTCGGGTTCGTGCTGATCTACAAGGCCTCGGGCGTGTTCAATTTTGCCCAGGGCATCATGGTGGTGTTCGCGGCGCTGACCCTGGTCGGGCTTTACGCGGCGGGCATTCCCGCGTTGCTCGCGCTGGCCGCCACCATCGCGGTGATGTTCGTCTTGGCCGTGGCCGTCGAGCGGCTGGTGCTGCGACCGCTGGTCAATCGTCCCGACATCGTGCTGTTCATGGCGACGTTCGGCCTGACCTATTTCCTGATCGGCACCGGCGAGCTGATCTTCGGCGGCGAAACCAAGCAAATGATCGCCACGCAGCTTTATCTGCCGAGCGGCGCTTACGATCTGCCGATTCTGGGCGGGCATGTAATGCTGCAGAAGCTCGATATCGCGGCGGCGGTCATCGCGTCGGTCATGGTCGGCGGTCTCGCCTTCGTGTTTCAGTACACGCGCATCGGCCGGGCGTTCCGCGCCGTCGCCGATTCCCACCGCGCGGCGCTCGCGGTCGGCATTTCGCTCAACCAAATCTGGGTCATCGTGTGGTTCGCCGCCGGCATCGTCGCGCTCGCCACCGGGATCATGTGGGGCGCGCGCTCCGAAGTGTCGTTTTCGCTGGAGGTGGTGGCGCTGAAGGCGCTGCCTGTCCTGATCCTCGGCGGGTTCACATCGATACCCGGCGCGATCGTCGGCGGCGTCATCGTCGGCCTTAGCGAGAAATTGTTCGAGCTCTATTGGGGACCGCTGATCGGCGGCGGGACGGAGTCCTGGTTTGCCTATGTGGTGGCGCTGATCGTGCTGTTGTTCCGCCCGTACGGCCTGTTCGGCGAAGTCATTATCGAGCGGATTTGACATGTTCTATCGCGAGGTCGGCCAGTATCGCACCACCTACCGCGCCGACACGGCGATCTTCCCGATCCTGCAGGACCGCATCGGCCTGGCCGTGATCCTTGCCGTCGCGTTCGTCGTCGTGCCGGTGTTCGGCAATTCGTTTCTGCTCGATGTTGTCGCGACGCCGTTCCTGATCTACGCGCTGGCCACGATCGGCCTCAATCTCCTGACCGGCTACACCGGCCTTCTGTCGCTCGGCTCCGGCGG
Source organism: Alphaproteobacteria bacterium (assembly GCA_030039775.1). Taxonomy (GTDB): domain Bacteria; phylum Pseudomonadota; class Alphaproteobacteria; order ATCC43930; family CGMCC-115725; genus JAATGI01. The sequence continues at coordinate 10,931 of JASHUX010000274.1, forward strand.
CCTGATGGGAATCGGCGCCTACACCTGCTACAAGCTCACGACCTGGTTTCCGGGCGTCGACATTATCGTGTGGATTTTGGCGGGAGGGACAACCGCCGCCGCGATCGGCGCGCTGTTCGGTCTGCCCAGCCTGCGCATCAAGGGGTTCTATCTCCTCGTCGCGACGCTCGCCGCGCAGTTCTTTCTGCAATGGGCGTTCGAGCGCGTTCCGTGGCTCTACAACAACAACATTTCGGGCGACATCGAAGTGCCGACGCGGACGCTGTTCGGCTTGCCGATCACCGGGCCGAACGCGACGCCGGCGACCCGGTATGAGGTGACGTTGTGCATCGTCGTGGTGCTGACGCTGCTTGCCTCGAACCTGGTGCACGGGCGGATCGGCCGGTCGTGGATGGCCGTGCGCGACATGGATATCGCGGCAGAACTGATCGGGATTCCGCTGTTGCCGACCAAGCTCCTGTCGTTCGCGGTGTCGTCCTATGTTTGCGGCGTGGCGGGCGCCATGCTGGTGTTTCTGTGGTTCGGCAGCGCCGAATCGTCGGTGTTCGGCATCGATCTTTCGTTCA
>JASHUX010000275.1 GCA_030039775.1 Alphaproteobacteria bacterium
CCGCTGGAGACGAAGGCGCCTGTGATCAAACAAATCGCGGCGGCATGATTTATCGTGCGTCCTTCGACTACTCGCCCAATCCTGATGGATCGGGCTGCGTGCTCAGGATAAGGGAGCATTCCTCACGGCAATACATTCCTCATCCCGAGCGCGGACCGCCGAGCGACGCTCGGCGCGAGCGTCGAGGGACGCACTAAATCATCTTGAAATGGCGAAGCGCGGCCAAGATATTTGGTTTCTTTTCCGGTGGGCACGGGACAGCGCGGGCTTTGAGGTCACTCCGATTCGGAGCGGCGCGAACAGGTAGACCTCAATCGGACTTTACGTGAGCAATCCAGCATGTCTTCGGCTGATATCCGTATCCTCTCTTCACCCACTCTTGAATTTCGCTGTAGGTAGCCATGTCACCTCCAACGCTACGCCGCGTTGCGGCGCCGGGGTTTGGGCGCGTCGTCCTCGTCGAACAGCTCGGCGAGCTTTTCGAGCATGGTGCCGCCGAGCTGCTCGGCGTCGACGATGGTGACGGCGCGGCGGTAATAGCGCGTGACGTCGTGGCCGATGCCGATCGCGATCAACTCGACCGGCGAATTGCCTTCGATGTCGGCGATGACGTCGCGCAAATGCTTTTCGAGATAATTGCCTGGATTGACCGACAGCGTCGAATCGTCCACCGGCGCGCCGTCCGAAATCACCATCAGGATGCGGCGCTGCTCGTGTCGGCCGATGAGGCGATTGTGCGCCCATTGCAGCGCCTCGCCGTCGATATTCTCCTTGAGGATACCCTCGCGCAGCATCAGGCCGAGGCTCTTTCGTGCGCGCCGCCACGGCGAGTCCGCCGCCTTGTAGACGATATGCCGGAGATCGTTGAGGCGGCCGGGATTGGGCGGCTTGCCCGCCGCGATCCAGCGCTCGCGCGATTGCCCGCCTTTCCACGCCCGCGTGGTGAAGCCGAGGATCTCGACCTTGACGCCGCACCGCTCCAGCGTGCGCGCCAGGATATCGGCGCTCATCGCCGCGACGGTGATCGGCCGGCCGCGCATCGAGCCCGAATTATCGATCAGCAGCGTCACCACCGTGTCGCGGAAGTTGGTTTCCTTCTCGCGCTTATAGGACAGCGGATAGACCGGATTGGTCACGACCCGCGACAGGCGCGCGGTGTCGAGCAACCCTTCTTCGAGATCGAACTCCCAGGCGCGGGTCTGCTTGGCCATGAGCCGGCGCTGGAGCCGGTTGGCAAGCCGCGAGATCACCGTTTGCAAATTCGAGAGCTGCTGGTCGAGCAGCGTGCGCAACCGCGTCAACTCGTCGGGATCGCATAATTCGGCCGCGTCGATGATCTCGTCGCATTCGGCGGTGAAGGGGCGATAGGCGTGCGTGTCTTCCTTGGCGTTGGAGCGCGGCTGCTGGCCGGGCCGGCCGGGGCGACCCGGATCGTCCTCGCCGGTACCGGGCATCAGCTCGCCTTCGATCTCGCTGGCGCTCGCGTCTTCCTCGCTGTCGGCGTCGGGCACGCCCGCTTCGAGCGCACCTTGCGCGCCGGATGTCCCGCCTTCGCCCCCTTCGCCCTCGCTGTCGCCCAGCTCGGAATCCTCACCCTCGGATTCGGAATCGTCGGGCTCGGCGTCCTGTGCGGCGTCGCCCAAATCGATATCGAGATCCTTGATCAACTGGCGCGCCACTTTGGCGTAGGCGTCTTGATCCTGGAGATGCTTCGCCAACTCCAGGAAATCCCGCCCGACCTTGCCTTCGAGGAACGGCCGCCACGCCGCCACCATGCGCCGCGCCGACGGCGGCGGCATCGCGCCGGTCAGCGCCTCGCGAGCCAGCAAGCGTACCGCCTCGGGCAGCATCGCCGCGTCCCGTTCGGTGGCATGAGCTAAGCCCTGACGGCGGCAGCGGTCTTCGAGATGGGCCGCGAGGTTGGCGGCGACGCCGGCCATGCGCTGCGCACCGATCGCCTCGACCCGGGTCTGCTCGATCGCCTCGAACAATTGCCGCGCCTGGTCCGAGGCAGGGCGCCGCTTCGCGTGGACGGCGTCGTCGTGATAACGCAGGCGCAGGGCCGCGGCGTCGGCGGCGCCGCGCAATTGCGACGCTTCCTCTTGGCCGAGATCGCGGCCAGGCAGGGGCAGCCGCACGCGCGTGCCGCCGACGGCCGGCAGCTCCGCGCCGTAAACGATGTTGATGTCCTCGCGTTCGGCGATCGCCCGCACCGCGGCGGCGGTCGCGCGCTTGAAGATCTCGACGGGGGACTCGGCCTCTGCCATCGAGCTAAACCAGAGTCGCGGGGACGCCGGTTTCCTTCAGTTCCGTGCCGAAACAGCGCTGGTAGTATTCCGCCACGGTCGAGCGCTCCATCTCGTCGCACTTGTTGAGGAAGGTGAGACGGAAGCCGAAGGCCAGATCGTTGAAGATGCGCGCGTTCTCGGCCCAAGTGATGACGGTGCGCGGCGACATCACGGTCGAGATATCGCCGTTGATGAAGCCCGAGCGCGTCAGCTCCGCCAGCGCCACCATCGCATGGATGGTGCGGCGGCCTTCGTCGGTATCGTACTGCGGCGCCTTCGCCAGCACGATCCGCACTTCGTCGTCGTGCGGTAAGTAGTTGAGGGTCGCGACGATGTTCCAGCGGTCCATTTGGCCCTGGTTGATCTGCTGGGTGCCGTGATAGAGGCCCGACGTGTCGCCGAGGCCGATCGTGTTCGCTGTGGAGAACAAGCGGAACGACGGATGCGGCCGGATCACCTTGTTCTGGTCGAGCAGCGTGAGCTTGCCGTCGACCTCGAGCACGCGTTGGATCACGAACATCACGTCCGGACGGCCGGCGTCGTACTCGTCGAAGCACAGCGCGGTCGGATGTTGCAGCGCCCAGGGCAACAGGCCTTCGCGGAATTCGGTGACCTGGACGCCATCCTTGAGCACGATCGCGTCCTTGCCGACGAGATCGATGCGGCTGATGTGGCTGTCGAGATTGACGCGGATGCACGGCCAGTTGAGCCGGGCGGCGACCTGCTCGATATGGGTCGATTTGCCGGTGCCGTGATAGCCGGCGATCATGACGCGGCGGTTGTAAGCGAAGCCGGCGAGGATCGCGAGCGTCGTGTCGTGATCGAAGCGATAGGCCTCGTCGATGTCGGGGACATGATCGGACGCGCGCGAAAACGCCGGCACTTGCATGTCGCTGTCGAGCCCGAACGTTTGGCGCACCGACACGGTGATGTCGGGCCGATCGATCGGTTGGGTACTGTCGTTAGCGGGACTCATCGGACCTCAGGAGGAAAAGTAGCTGGCTTTCAGCGTCGCGTAGGCTTGGTTGATCGTCTTAAGCCGTTCTTCAGCGGCTTTGTCGCCCCCATGGGCGTCAGGGTGATGGAGCTTCACCAATTCCTTGTACCGCGCCTTGAGCGCGGTCA
>JASHUX010000276.1 GCA_030039775.1 Alphaproteobacteria bacterium
TCGGCGTGCTTTACGGCAAGAAAGCGATCCTGGAATCGATGCCACCATTCCAAGGCGGTGGCGACATGATCCTCAACGTCACGTTCGAAAAGACGTTATATCAGGATCCACCGTCACGGTTTGAAGCCGGAACGCCCGATATCGCCGGGGCGGTCGGTCTCGCCATCGCGCTCGACTACGTCGATGGCATCGGCCGCGACGCGATCCTCGCCCACGAAGAACAGCTTACCGGCTACGGTGTCGACAAGATCGCCGGGATGTCCGGCGTACGGTTGGTCGGCGCGGGACAGCGGCGGCTGGGCATTCTCTCGGTCGAGGCCGAAGGCATTCATCCGCACGATCTCGCCACCTTGCTCGACGGGCACAATGTCGCGGTACGCGCCGGTCATCATTGCGCGCAGCCGCTGATGGACAAGCTGGGGCTCGGCGCCACGACGCGCGCGTCATTCGGAGTCTATAACGACGAGCGCGACATCGACGCGTTAGCCGCCGCGATCAAGGCGGCGCAAAAGACCTTCAAACGGTGACGCGTATGGATTTGCGCGATCTCTACCAGGACATCATTCTCGATCATGGCCAGCATCCGCGGAATTTCCACAAGCTTGAGCACGCGAGTCATTTCGCCAACGGCCACAATCCGCTGTGCGGCGATCGCGTCACGGTGTATGTCGAACTCGACGGCGACAAGATCAAGGATGTGAGTTTCGAGGGGCGCGGCTGCGCGATCAGCCAGGCCTCGGCTTCGCTGATGACTGAAATTCTCAAAGGCAAGACGCTGGCCGACGCGGACGCGCTGTTCAAATCTTTCCGCGCCAAAGTGACTGGCGGCGATGAGACGGCGGTGCCGACGGAACTCGAGGAAGACGCGGAACGCCTCGAGCCGCTGACCGGCGTGAAGACCTATCCGGCGCGCGTTAAGTGCGCCACCTTGGCATGGCATGCGTTCGAGGCCGCGCTTAAGAACGGCGCCGCCGGCGCCACCATTAAGACCGAGTGACAACGATGACTCCCGACGACAAGCCGCCCTTTGATTTTCCCGGCGACCCTGCCGAACTCACCGCGGACGTGGTGCGGCCGGATTCTGATCCCGCGGACGCCAAGCTGACCGAACGCGTCGTCGAGGCGCTGAAGACCGTACGTGATCCGGAAATCCCCGTGAACCTGATCGACCTCGGCCTGATCTATGAGCTTCTCGTGAACAAAGATGGCACGGTTTATGTCGAGATGACGCTGACTACGCCGGCTTGCCCGGCCGCGATCGCGCTGCCCGGCGAGGTCGAGAACGCGGTGAAGCAAGTCGAGGGCATCAAGGAGGCGCGGGTCAAGGTGGTATGGACACCGCCCTGGACCCAAGACCGGATGAGCGAAGAAGCGCGGCTCGAACTCGGGCTGCTCTAGCCCATCACAGAAATTTGCGAGACGAACGCGCCGGCCGTCTTTATCATCGCCCGATCACGTGGGAGAGGGCAGGATGAGCAAGATCAGGACCGCCATCGCCGTCGGCGTGGCGCTTGTCATAGGCGTCGGTTTCACGATCGGCGTCGTGGCCCAGGACAAAGCCGCCGCGGTCAAAGAACGACAGGACACGATGAAGCAGCAGGCCGGCGACCTGAAATACATCGCCGACTTCGCCAAGGGCGTCTCGGGCGATCAGGCGACCGCGGTTCAGAAGGCCGAAGATCTGCATTCGCTCAGCGCCAAGCTGCCGACGTTGTTTCCGGCGGGCACGAGCAACGCCGATCTGCCGGACGTGAAGACCTACGCCAAACCGAATATCTGGACCGATCAGGACAATTTCAAAGCTAGTATCGCCAAGCTCCCCGAGTTGGAGCAGGGATTGGTTGATGCGGTGAAAGCGGGCGAGAAGCCGAAGATTCTCGCGGCGATCGGCAATCTCGGCAAGAACGGCTGCGGCGCGTGTCACTCCACGTATCGCGCAAAGATGCCGCAGCAATAGCGTTCGGCCTATTTTCGGTGATCGCGGCCGCCGCGCCGGCGGCGGCCGGCGATGCCGCGGTGAAGCGTGGCGAATATCTGTTCGTCGCGGCGGATTGCACGTCCTGTCATACGGACACCCAACACAAAGGCGCCTTCCTCGCGGGCGGGCCGCCGCTGGCGACGCCGTTCGGCGTGTTCTATGCGCCCAATATCACGACTGACCCGCACGATGGTATCGGCAACTGGACCGAAGCCGATTTTCACCGCGCGCTGCGGTCCGGGATCGGCCATGGCGGCGAATATCTCTATCCGGTGTTTCCGTTTACGTCGTTCACAAACCTGACCGATCAGGACATCGCCGACCTATACGCGTATCTGCGCACGGTTCCGCCGGTGGCGCAGCCGAACAAGGCGGACGATATCACCCCGCCGTTCGGCTGGCGCTTCCTGTTGTGGTTCTGGCGTGCGCTGTTCTTCCGCGAGGGGCCGCTGCCTACAGGGCCGGGACACGATGCCGAATGGCAGCGAGGCCGCTATCTCGCCGAGGCGGTCGCTCATTGCCAGGAATGTCACACGCCCCGCAATCTGCTCGGCGCTTTGGACGAAAGCGTGGCGTATTCGGGCAATCCCGATGGGCCGGATAAGCAAGACGCGCCGAACATCACGTCCGACCCGTCGAGCGCCATCGCCAATTGGAGCGTCGATGATTTGACGCAATTGCTGACTGATGGGCAGACGCCGGATTTCGATTATGTCGGCTCCGGCATGGCCGAGGTGGTGAAGGGCACGGGCGCGCTGACCAAGGCGGATCGCCGCGCCATCGCGGTCTATATCAAGTCGCAGCCGCCTATCCATACCGAACGTCGCGAAAAGAAGAAGCCCGAGTGACAGTCTGTGCCGCTTCCGCTAAGACAGGCGGCATGATCGACAAGCAAGTCAAAAACGTGACGGAAGCCGTTTCGGGCATCAAGGACGGTTCGACCTTGTTGTTCGCGGGGTTCGGCGCGGTCGGCGAGCCGGTCGAGTTGATCCAGGCACTGCTCGATTCCGGCGCGCGCGATCTGACCGTCGTGTGCAACAACAGCGGCACGGGTGAAGTCGGCCTCGCAAAGCTGATCAAGGAGCGGCGCGTCACGAAGTTGGTCTGTTCCTTCCCGCGCACTAGCGATTCCCATTGTTTCGAGGAAGCCTTCGCCGAAGGCGCCATCGAACTGGAATTGGTGCCACAGGGCACCATGAGCGAGCGGATGCGTGCGGCGGGCGCCGGCATCGCGGGCTTCTACACCAAGACCAGCGCCGGAACGAAGCTCGCGGCCGGCAAGGAGACGCGCGAGTTCGACGGCAAGACATACGTGCTGGAGAAGCCGCTGAAGGGCGACGTCGCGCTCATCAAGGCGCTGAAGGCCGACCGCTGGGGCAATCTCGTGTATCGGAAGTCGGCGCGGAACTTCAATCCCGTGATGGCGATGGCGGCGGACCTGACCATCGCGCAAGTGAAAGAGATCGTGCCGCTCGGCGCGCTCGATCCCGAGATCATCGTCACGCCGAGCATCTTCGTCGACCGTATCGTGGAGGTGGGCCAATGAATCAGCTTTCGCGGCGGCAGATCGCGTGGCGCGCGGCGCAGGACATTCGCGACGGCGCCTACGTCAATCTCGGCATCGGCCTACCAACGCTGGTATCGGACTTCATCCCGAAGGACCGGGAGGTCGTGCTGCACAGCGAGAACGGCATTCTCGGTATGGGGCCGGCGCCGAAAAAGGGCGAGGAAGACCCCGACCTCATCAATGCCGGCAAGGGCCTGACGACGCTGATCCCGGGTGGTGCCTTCTTTCACCACAACGACGCGTTTCTGATGATCCGCGGCGGCCATATCGACATCGCGCTGCTCGGCGCCTACGAAGTGTCGGAAAAGGGCGACCTCGCCAACTGGACGGTCGAGGACCCGTCGACCCCGCCGGGCGTCGGCGGCGCCATGGACTTGGCGGCGGGCGCCAAGGAAATCCGTATCCTCCTCGAGCACAACACCAAAGAAGGCGCGCCGCGCATCCGCAAGCAATGCCAATACCCGCTGACGGCGCCCGGCGTGGTGAAGCGCATCTACACCAACCTCGCGGTGATCGACGTTACGCCCGACGGGTTGGTCGCGCGCGAGATCGTCCAGGGTCTCGACTTCGCCGGCCTGCAGGACAAGACCGAGGCCCGGCTGATGCTCGCCAACGATTGGCGGATGCTCGAAGCACCCGCGGTTTAGCGGGCGACGCGCGCCTCTAACCACGTTCGCAGCACATCCGGGAGCGGCGTCGACCGGCGTGTCTTGCCGTCGATCGTCACCATCACCGAAACGGCTGTCGCGACGCAGCGGTCGCCGCTGAACACGCCATGCTCCAGCCGCCACGAGGTGCGGCCGACCGCGAGCAATCGTGTCCCGATATCGACCGTGCCCGGCCAATGCAGCTCGCCGCGGAAATCGATCTCGACACGCACCACGACGAAGCCTAGGCCGGTGCGGTCGAGCGTCAGCAGATCGTCGCGCATGAACTCGATGCGCCCGGTCTCGGCGAAGGTCGCGAACACCGCGTTATTGACGTGGCCCTGCCGGTCGGTGTCGCCGAGCCGCAACTTTTCGTAGGCCCAGCTCGTGTAAGAGCTGCGCTCCGTCGCGGGCGGCAGGGTCGTTGGGGCGGAGTCAGGCATCGATTAAGCGTCCCCCTTTATTCGTCATTCCCGCGAAAGCGGGAATCCAGAGCCACCGCACGTCACTTGCCCTGGGTCCCTGCTTTCGCAGGGACGACGAACTTGGTGTCTTGGTGGTTCATACTTTTTTCGGTGTTACGTCCGGTGGAAGAGCCAGGCGGCGTCGGCGCGATCCTCGCGCGCGAGGGCGCCGAGCGTCACGCCATATTGGAGATGCGCCAGCGCTTCGCCGAGAGCGAACGCCATCTGGCGTTGGTCGAGCGTGCGGTGGCGAAACATCATCGGCACGACCTCCGCCGCGGTCTTGGGCGCGTCGGTTGCCGCGAGCACTTCGTCCATGCGTGCCGCGTGGTGGTCACGCAATTGGCGCAGCCGGTTGTGCAGGCGGTGGAAGGGCAGATTGTGCGACGGTAGCACCAGTACCGAATCCGGCACCGTCTCTTCGAGCGTGTTGGTGGTAGCGATAAAATTGCCGAGCGGGTCCTCGGCGTCGCGGCCGGGCCACAGCGAGACGTTGGGCGTGATCTTGGGCAGCACCTGGTCGCCGGCGATCATGATGTCGAGTTCCGGGCACCACAGGCAGCAATGTTCCGGCGCGTGGCCGCGCCCGACGATGACGCGCCAGTCGCGCCCGCCGATCGACAGCACTGTGCCGTCTTCGAGGCGGTGGTAGGTCGCCGGCACCGGGCTCGACGGCACGCGCGTGATCATGCGCGCCTGCGCCATCGCCTCGGCCTCGCCGCCGAGCCCGCCGCGGCGGAACAACGCGACGCCGCTTTCGACCAGGATCTTGCCGGGCTCCAGGCTGAAACGCCGGCCCATCGTCCATTCAGTCTCGCTGATCCACAGCTCGATGCCGTGCGTTTCGCACAGCCACCCGGCGAGGCCGATATGGTCGGGGTGCGCGTGCGTCACGATGAGCCGCGTCACTTTGCGGCCCTTGAGCGCGCCGGCGAACACTTGCTCCCACACTTGTTTCGAGGCGTTGGAGAAAATGCCGGTGTCGACCAGCGCCACGCCGTCGCCGTCCTCCAATTGCCACAGATTGATGTGGTTCAAGGACGAGGGCAGGGGCATGGTCAGCCACCGCACCCCCGGCGCGATGTCAATCACCGTGCCGGGGTCGGGGTTGCGGTCGTAGAGATAATCGAGCGCGGTCGCGCCCGCGTCAGGACTCATGCCACGCGCTCGAGAATGGCTGCGATGCCCTGGCCGACGCCAATGCACATGCTGACCAGCGCGTAACGGCCCTGGCGCCGCTCCAGCTCGCGCATCGCGGTCAACGCGAGCCGCGCGCCTGACGCGCCGAGCGGATGGCCGACCGCGATCGCGCCGCCATTGGGGTTGATGCGATCGTCGGCGGGATCGAGGCTCATCATCTTGAAGCAGCCGAGCACCTGGCTCGCGAACGCCTCGTTGATCTCGATCACGTCCATGTCCTTGAGCGTCAAGCCGGCGCGCTCCAGCGCCTTTTGCGAGGCCGGC
>JASHUX010000277.1 GCA_030039775.1 Alphaproteobacteria bacterium
AGCCCGGCGACATCAACATATTCGTCGCCGGCGGCGAGACCCAAGGTGCGTGGAAGATGATTGGCGGGCGCCTGACCCGGACGATGCCGGTAGACGCCTGGCGCTAACGGGCCCGCTAGCTCGAATACGAGGCGAGCACCAACAGCACGGCGACGATCCCGCCGCAGATCGCGAGAAACACCATCACGCCTTGTCGCATCGTATTGTCCATGGGTTGTTACCCTAACATGGGTGGCGGTGGGATTCACGCCGGATCGCCCCGAGTCGCGGTTATGGACGCAGGTCACGCGATCTGGAAATAATCCGCCATGACCGGAGCGGCGGAACAAATACCTATCGTCATTATCGGAGCCGGATTCGGCGGCATCGCCATGGCCATGGCGCTGCGCCGGGCCGGTGAGAAAAATTTTGTGATCTTCGAGCGTGCCGCCGATGTCGGCGGCGTGTGGCGCGACAATTCCTATCCCGGCGCCGCCTGCGATGTCGTGTCCCGGATGTACTCTTTTTCCTTCGACCAAGACTATTCCTGGAGCACGGCCTTCGCCCCGCAGCCTGAAATTTTCGCCTATATCAGGGGCGTCGTGGACCGGCACGATTTGCGCCGCTTCATCCGGTTCAACACCGAGATCGCGGGCGCCCGGTTCGACGAGGGCACAGCGCGCTGGCGGCTCGACACCGCGGTGGGCGGCGCGATCGAGACGCCGGTCCTGATTTCGGCCGTCGGCTTGTTCAACCGCGTCAAGATTCCGGACTTTCCCGGCCGCGATCGCTTCAAGGGCGCGCAGTTTCACTCGGCAGCTTGGCGTCACGACATCGACCTGGCCGGCAAGACCGTGGCCGTGATCGGCAACGGCGCTAGCGCGGTGCAATTCATCCCGAAGATCGCGCCCTTGGTAAAACGGCTCTATCTGTTCCAGCGCACGCCGCAATACGTGCTGCCGAAACGCATCTTTCCCGGCACCAGCGACTGGGACGCGCGGATGCAACGCATCCCGTGGCTGCGCGGTTTGACCCGGCTCAAGATTTTCCTCGGCTACGAGCGGTTCGTGTTCCGCCGCAAGTGGCGACCCAAGGCGCGGATGCGCGGCGAGGCAGGGTACCGCGCTATGGTCGCGGCCAAAGTGGCGGACCCGGCGCTGCGCGCCAAGCTGATTCCGAATTATCCGATCGGCTGCAAGCGGCAGCTCGCGTCCGACGAATGGCTCGATACGCTGATCCGTCCCAATGTCGAGGTCGTCGACACGGGCATCGCCGCCATCACCGAAGCGGGACTGCGGACGACGGACGGGACCGAGCGGGCGGTCGACGCGATTATCTATGGCACCGGCTTCACCCCGACCGAGTATCTGCAACCAATGTCCGTCACCGGGCTTGGCGGGCGCGACATCAATCAGGCATGGCGCGAGGGCGCCGAGGCGTATCTCGGCATCGCGGTGCCGGGCTTTCCCAATTTCTTCATGCTCTACGGCCCGAATACCAACGCCATCACCAGCATCATCTATATGCTCGAATGCCAGGCGCGCTACATCACCGACTGCATTCGCACGCTGCGGGCGCGCGGCGCCAGCTATATGACCGTGCGCGACGAGCCGCATCGCAGCTTCGTCGCGATGCTGCAGCGGCGGATCGCGCCTACCGTACAGGCGATGAGCATCTGCCTCACCTACTACAAGAACGAATTCGGCCGCGTCACCACCAATTGGCCGGGCTATGCTTTCGAATATCGCTGGCGCACCCGGGCGGTGCGGCCGCGCGACTACGATTTCGTCGGGAGAACGCCGTGAGCGGGAATGTTTCATCGGTCTACGAGTCCATCGCCGACGCCGATCCCGGCGCGATCGCCTTGGTGCACGGCACGCGGCGCGTTACATGGCGGGAACTTGACGAACGCGCGGCGCGGCTCGCGGGCTATTTCCAGGCGGCGGGCCTCGAGCCCGGCGCGCTCATCGTTATCGCGTTGTGGAACTCGGTCGAATATGTCGAGACGCTCCTCGCCGCGTGCAAGGCGCGGATGGTTCCGGTCAACATCAATTACCGCGCCAGCCCGCGCGAGCTGCGTCACTATTTCGAGCGCAGCGATGCCGCCGCCATCGTGTTCCATCAATCGCTCGGCGGGACGGTAGGCGAGGCAACTGACGCGCTGAAGCCACCGCGTATCATGCTCTGCGTCGCCGATCATTCGGGCGCAGCGCACCCGCCGGGCAGTCTCGATTACGACGAGACGCTCGCGAAGACCGCGCCGATGCCGCGCATCGAGCGCAGCGGCGACGATCAGCTCATCATGTTCACCGGCGGCACCACGGGTTTGCCGAAAGCGGTGCTGTGGCGGCATCGCGACATTCTGGCGCTGCTCGCCCGCAACGCCGGCAACGCGACGACCTTCGAGCAATACGGCACGGCCGCGCTGGCGGCGCGCAAAGCGCGGACGCAGGCGCACACCTTCATGCTGCCGCCGCTGATGCATTCGACCGGCCTGTTCGGCACGATGGGCGCACTCGCCGGCGGCGGTACGGTCGTGTTCTCGGAATCGCGTTCGCTCGATCCCGACCTGGTGTGGCGGGAGATCGCGCGCGAGCGGGTCGAGAGCATGACCATCGTCGGCGACGTGTTCTCGCGGCCATTGACCGACGCGCTTCGGCGCTTGCCACCGGCCGAGGCGCGCGACGCGGCATCGAGCCTCAAGGTCGTGCGCAGCGTCGGCGTGCGCTGGTCGCCCGACGCCAAGGCCGACCTGCTCGAATTCGGCAACATGGTATTGATGGATGTGCTGGCCTCAAGCGAAGGCGGCGCGGTCGCGAGTTGGGAGACCAAGAAAATCGAAGGCAAAGTCACGACCAACTACACGCTGATGCCGCACGCCTTCATCATGGATGAGGAGACCGGCGAACGCATCGCGCCCGGCTCCGGCAAGACCGGCATCGTGGTATCGGCCGGCGTGCTGCCGGACGGCTATCTCGGCGAGAAGACCGACGGCAAGACCGGCACGTTCCGCGTTCTCGACGGCAAGCGCATTGTCGTTACGGGCGATTTCGCCCGCGCCGAACGGGACGGCACGCTGACCTTGATCGGGCGGGGCTCCAGCGTCATCAACACCGGCGGTGAAAAAGTCTTCGCCGACGAGGTCGAACAGGTGATCGCGCAGCACCCTTGCGTCGCGGACGTCATCGTCGCCGGCGTGCCCGATCCGCGCTGGGGCCATCTCGTCGGCGCGGTGGTCGCCTTGCGCCCCGGCGTCGCGGTCGACGAGACCGAGCTCGCCGACTTGGTCGGCAAGGAACTTGCGGGCTACAAGAAGCCGCGCCAAATCCGCTTCGTTACCGCCATCGAGCGCAAGGCCACGGGCAAGGCCGACCGGCAATGGGCGGCGGCGGTGCTGGCCGAAGCTGGCGCGAAGCATTAGCGCGCGAACATCGTCGGGCCTGGCATATAGGAAAAAGGGCCGCGGCGAACCGCGGCCCTTTCTCGATACGTAATCCGAACGGGGGGACTTAGAAATCCATCCCGTCCATGCCGCCCATGCCGCCGCCGCCGGCCGGCATAGCGGGTTTTTTCTCCGGCTTCTCGGCGACCATGGCTTCGGTCGTGACCAGCAAGCCCGCGACCGAGGCCGCGTCTTGCAGGGCGGTCCGAACCACCTTGGTCGGGTCGATGATGCCGGACTTGACCATGTCGACGTACTGGCCGGTCTGGGCATCGAAGCCCAGATTGCTGTTGTTGCTCTCCAACAGCTTGCCGATCACGATCGAGCCGTCGGTGCCGGCGTTCTCGGCGATCAGCCGAGTCGGCACTTGCAGCGCGCGCTTTACGATCTCCACGCCGACGCGTTGATCGTCATTTTCGACTTTGACCTTCGACAACGCCTTGGTTGCTTGCAGCAGTGCAACGCCGCCGCCCGCGACCACGCCCTCTTCGACGGCCGCGCGCGTGGCGTGCATCGCGTCGTCGACGCGATCCTTGCGCTCCTTCACCTCGACCTCGGTGGCCCCGCCGACCCGGATCACCGCGACGCCGCCTGCGAGCTTCGCCAGCCGTTCCTGCAGCTTCTCGCGGTCGTAGTCGGAGGTGGTCTCTTCGATCTGCGCCTTGATCTGGCCGATGCGGCCCTCGATGTCCTTCTTCTTGCCGGCGCCATCGATGACGGTGGTGTTCTCCTTCTCGATGCGCACCCGCTTCGCCTTGCCCAGCATCTCGAGCGTGACGTTCTCGAGCTTGATGCCGAGATCTTCGCTGATGAGTTGGCCGCCGGTGAGGATGGCGATGTCCTCAAGCATCGCCTTACGGCGATCGCCGAAGCCCGGCGCCTTCACCGCCGCGACCTTGAGGCCGCCCCTGAGCTTGTTGACGACCAACGTTGCAAGCGCCTCGCCCTCGACGTCTTCGGCGACGATCAAGAGTGGCTTGCCTGACTGCACCACCGCCTCGAGTACCGGCAGCATCGCCTGTAGGCCCGAGAGCTTCTTTTCATGGAGCAGGATGAACGGGCTCTCGAGCTCGCACACCATCTTCTCGGCGTTGGTGATGAAGTACGGCGAGAGATAGCCGCGGTCGAACTGCATACCTTCGACAGTGTCGATCTCGGTCTCGAGGCTCTTCGCCTCCTCGACCGTGATCACGCCCTCGTTGCCGACCTTCTGCATCGCCTCGGCGATCTTCTGACCGATATCGCTCTCGCCGTTGGCCGCGATGGTGCCGACCTGCGCGATCTCGTCGTTGGTCGAGACCTTCTTGGAGCGCTTCTTCACGTCCTCGACCACCGCTTCGACGGCGAGGTCGATGCCGCGCTTCAGATCCATCGGGTTGAGGCCGGCGGCGACCGACTTCACGCCCTCGCGGACGATGGCTTGCGCCAACACCGGCGCGGTGGTGGTGCCGTCGCCGGCCAGATCGTTGGTCTTCGACGCGACCTCGCGCAGCATTTGCGCGCCCATGTTTTCGAACTTGTCGCCGAGCTCGATTTCCTTGGCGACGGTCACGCCGTCCTTGGTGATGCGCGGTGCGCCGAAGCTCTTGTCGAGCACGACGTTGCGGCCCTTGGGGCCGAGCGTCACCTTGACCGCGTTGGCGAGCACGTCGACGCCGCGGAGCAAGCGCTCGCGGGCATCGCCATGAAATTTGACGTCTTTAGCTGCCATGACTGATTACCTCTTGTCGTGCGCCGATTAGGCGGCTTTGCGCTTAGAAGCCGTACCCTCGAGCACGCCGAGGATGTCGGATTCCTTCATGATGATGAGTTCTTCGCCGTCGAGCTTGATCTCGGAACCCGACCATTTGCCAAACAGCACCCGATCGCCTTCCTTGACATCGAGCGCATGAACCTTACCCGACTCGTCGCGGGTGCCGGGTCCAACCGAGACGACCTCGCCCTCTTGCGGCTTTTCCTTTGCGGTGTCGGGAATGATAATTCCGCCCGCGGTCTTTTCGTCGGACTCAATACGACGAATCAGGACACGGTCCTGTAAAGGCCTGAACTTCATTGACTAACCTCCAATTATTTGCCGGTTCGATTCTGACACGGCGAATGGGCCTGCTAGCACTCAGCCTCGCCGAGTGCCAGAGAGATAGGAGAATGACCCCCGCCGCGTCAAGGCCGATCGTCAAATAAATCTCAGGAAATTCGCCGAGTCACGGCCGAACCTGGCACTTAGCCCGCTAGAGTGCTGCTAACACGCTGAAATATCACACTTTCTCCTTGATTTCGAGCGGAACTCGGTCGAGCCTGAGTTGGTTGGCATGAAGCGTGAGTTGCTTCCTGTCGCGTGAAACGAAGGAGTACCGGATATGAAACCGGTCAGCGTGCCGAACTTAAACTATCGTCTGACCACGGCGGAAATCCTCTACCACCTGCCCGATCATCCGCATGTTCTCCAGAGCTTTGTCTGGCAGCAGATGGATTTGGCGCCCGCTTTTCCTGCGCTGCACCGCTTCTTGGCGCATTGGCGGACGGCGATCGTCGCACCCCTCCATTCCGTGACCGTGGCACAGACGCCGATCCTGCCGCGCGCCGGGCTCCGGCACGCCGCGGTGTCGCTCCAAGTCCATTGAGGCAGGAGTGGTCGAGACCACTCCTAAGCGGTAAATCGTTACGATCAATAGCCTCGGCCTTGAATCGTCTCTAGCGAGCGTGGTGGAACACCCCGCCCGGCAAAGGCGTTGGGATTCCATGACAATGACCATCGACGACAGCCGCAACGACATTCTGACGGACGCCCGCGCCAAGCGGGAAGCGGCCCTCCGCATCGCCCGCACCGGCACCGCCGGCGAACAGGAACATTGGCTCGACGTCGCCGGACGGATGACGATCTGGATCGAGCATCTTGAACAGGGCAACGCCCGGCCCGCGCGACTGCCCCACGGCGCAAACGATCGCGTTCGGCCGATCGATCTGCCTTCACATGCGCGTCCGGTCCGGCCCGTAGCCCACGCAGCCGAATGACGAGCGCCCGCCGGCTCGCCTAAATTTTCAACGTCCGGCCCGCGATCCAGATCAGCGCGATCGCTCCCGTCATCACCAGCACGACGCTTCCCGTCGTGCCGAGCGCGCCGATAACGCCGCCGGCAAGCGCTGCAATACCGTCGAGCAGCGCATCGAAAAGATCGATTAGCCCATCCATAGCGTCCCCTTTCCCGCGCCGTCCGGGCCTTGCGGCCGTCCCCCGCGCGACGGGCACTTACTGCCCGCACCGTCGACCGTGGGCCGCCGACTATTGCCAGGTCGTTAAACATTGGATTTGACTTAAACGCCGGCTGCTCCGCATCGCGAAATAATGTAAAAGTCGTTCACATGAGCTGGACAGGACGCGGCGGCAATGAACGCCGTGGTTATCATCACGGCAATCTGCGCGAGGCGCTGATCGAGGCGGCGTTGGCGCTGATCGCCGAGCTGGGTCCGTCCGGTTTCACGGTCGCCGAGGCCGCGCGGCGCGCCGGCGTCAGCCCGGCCGCACCCTATCGCCACTTTCGCGATGCCGAAGCTCTGCTCGCCGAGATCGCCTTGCGCGGTTTCGAGCGCTTCACGGCGTCGCTGGCACAAGCCTGGAACGGAGGAAAGCCCGATCCTCTAGGCGCCTTCGAGAATGTCGGCCGCGCCTATCTCGCCTTTGCACGCGACGAGCCGGCCTTTTATGCTGCTATGTTCGAGACCCGGATCGCCTTCGATTCCTACCCGCCGCTCCAGGCGGCGGCGGACCAAGCGTTCGCCATTCTACGCGATGCGGCCGAGCGTCTGGTCGCGACCCTGCCGACGGGAAAACGGCCGCCGGCGTTGATGATCGCGCTCCATGTCTGGGCCTTGGCGCACGGGGTGGCCGCCCTATTCGGGCGCGGCGACGCCGGCCGCAAGCTGCCCATGTCGCCCGAGGAACTGCTCGAAGCCGGGATTTTGCTCTATCTGCAAAGCCTGGGTCTAGCCGGCGGTGCGCGGAAAGAAAACTAATGGGTCGCCACTTGACTCACGAGAGGCCCCGATGTATGTAAATCTAACTTACATTCATCGGAGGCCAGCATGAGCAGCGCCGCCAACAATCAAGGCTTCGGTAATTGGGGCAATCCCAACTGGAATAGCGGTTACGGCAATTTCAGCGGCGGCTGGGGCGGCCACGGGTGGGGCATGGTACCGCCATGGATGCCGCCGCCCGCGGTTAAGGGGCTGGCGATCGCGGCGATGGTCCTGGGCTTCATTTTCTGCTGGCCGATCGGCCTCGCGATCCTGGCGTTTCTGATTTTCAGCAAGCGCGCCTGTGGCTGGAGCTGGCACGGCGGCGGCTGGCAGGGACGCGGCGCCTCCGGCAGCGCCAACGGGCCGTGGCACGGCGCCGGATGGCAACGGTGGGGCTCGGGCGGCACGCCGCCGTCGAGCGGCAATCGCGCCTTCGACGAATATCGCGCCGAGACCCTGAAGCGGCTCGAGGAAGAGCAGAAGGAATTTGCCGAGTTCCTCGACCGGCTGCGGTTCGCCAAGGACAAGGCCGAATTCGACCAATTCATGACCGAGCGGCGCAACCGACCGTCCGAACCGCCGCCGGCGCCGGAACAATCGCCGCAGAGCTGATCATCCCCCTCGTGCGGCACGACAACGGCGCCGGGGCCCATTGCCCGGCGCCGTTTCTTTCCCTCACCGCCTAGTGGAGCGATTCCAACTTTTGTTTCCCGCGCACGACCTTGGCGATGATGGTATCGGCTGGGGCAGTCCAGGTGAAGGGTTTGGGGTCGACATTGTGAGCATCGATGTATTCGCGGATGGCCTGGTTGAGGTCGAGAACGGAATGGAAGACGCCGCGTTTCAATCGT
>JASHUX010000278.1 GCA_030039775.1 Alphaproteobacteria bacterium
GGTCGGTGGCGATCTGCTGCGCCGCCGTGCTGCTCGTGATTCCGCTCGTGGTGCTGTTCCTGCGCGACAAGCCGTCGGATATCGGCGTCAAGCCATTCGGCGCGCCGGACGATTTCGAAGAACCGCCGATCCCCAAGGTCAATCCGTTCGGCGCGACCTTCGCGGCATTGGGCGAGGGCATGCGCAGCCGCGATTTCTGGCTGCTGGGCGGCAGCTTCTTCGTCTGCGGCCTGAGCACGCTCGGCCTCATCGGCACGCATTTCATTCCGGCCTGCGTCGATCACGGCATCCCCGAGGCGACCGCGGCCGGCGTGCTCGCCTTCATGGGCATCTTCAACTTCATCGGCACCACCGCGTCGGGCTGGTTCACCGACCGGTTCGACAGCCGCCATCTGCTGTTTTGGTATTACGCGCTGCGCGGCCTGTCGCTTTTGTTCCTGCCTTACGCGCTCGACATGTCGCTGTGGGGCCTGTCGGTGTTCGGCGTGTTTTACGGACTCGACTGGATCGCGACGGTGCCGCCGACGGTGCGGCTGTCGGTACAGACGTTCGGGCCGCTGCGCTCCAACATCATATATGGCTGGATCATGGTGTGCCATCAGGTCGGCGCCGCAGCGGCGGCCTATGGCGCGGGCCTGATCCACAATCTCTACGGCGACTATTGGAGCGCGTTCGTCATTGCCGGCGGGCTGTGCTTCGTCGCGTCGCTGTTGGTGCTGCGCATCGGCCGGACGTCGCGCCGGCACCCCCGCCCCGAACTCGCGACGGCATCCGGTTGAGCGCCGACGCCACGGAAAAGCTGGCCGCCGATGCCGCGGCGATTCCGGCGCGCAATTTCCGCGTCACGTCGCTGATCGTCGCCGCGGCGCTGCTGATGGAGCAGATCGACGTCACCGTGTTGGCGACGGCGCTGCCGACAATGGCGCAGGATTTCGGGGTCACCGCCGTGAATATGAGCGTGGCGATGACGTCGTATCTCCTGAGCCTCGCCATTTTCATTCCGGCGAGCGGCAAGATCGCGGATCGGTTCGGCGCGCGCAACGTGTTCGGCGCCGCGATCGTGCTCTTCACCATCGGCTCGGTGCTGTGCGGGCAATCGCGCACCCTGCCCTTTCTCGTCGCGGCGCGGCTGGTGCAGGGCTTGGGCGGCGCGATGATGGTGCCGGTGGGACGCCTCGTCGTCCTGCGCACCGTGACCAAGGCCGAGCTGGTCAGCGCGATGACGTGGGTGCTGGTGCCGGGACTGATCGGCCCGGTGATCGGACCGCCGCTCGGCGGGTTCATCGTCACCTACCTGTCGTGGCCGTGGATCTTCTATCTCAACGTGCCGCTGGGCGTGGCGGCGCTGGCGCTGGCGCTGCGGTTCATTCCCGACATCCGTGAGGCGAGCTCGAGCCGGTTCGATTTCCTCGGCCTGTTCCTGTCGGGCGCCGCCTTGTCGTGCCTGATCTTCGGCTGCGAATTCGCCAGCCGCGGCGCCGGCTCGCTGACGCTGACGCCGGTGCTGTTCGCGATCGGCGGCGTCACCGGCACGCTCTATATCCTCTACGCGCGGCGCGCGCCCGAGCCGATGATCGACCTGTCGCTGATGAAGATCCCGACGTTCCGGCTGGCGATTATCGGCGGCTCGATGTGGCGGATCGCCGGCGGCTCGGTGCCGTTCCTGATGCCGCTGATGATGCAAGTCGGGTTCGGCAAGTCGGCCGCCGCGAGCGGCGCCATCACCTTCATGTCGTCGGCCGGGTCGTTGGCGATGAAGGCGTCGGCGCCGCGCGTGCTGCGCGCCTTCGGCTTCCGCAACACGATGATCTGGAACGCGGCGATCGCGACCTTGCTGCTCGCGAGCTGCGCCGCGTTCCGGCCGGGCTGGCCGATCTGGGCGATCTACGGCCTCTTGCTCGTCACCGGATTTTTCCAGTCGCTGCAATTCACCGCCTACAACAGCATCGCGTTCGCCGACATTTCGCCCGCCCGGTCGAGCGCGTCGGTGAGCTTCTACAGCACCTTCCAGCAATTGATGCTGTCGATGGGGATCTGCACTGCGGCGACGGTGCTCAACGCGTCCGCCGCCGTCGGCGGCCACGCGCAGCCGACGCTCGGCGATTTCTCCATCGCGATCCTCGCGGTGACGGCGATTTCGATCTGGACCGCGCCGTTGAGCGCGCGCTTCGCCCGCGACGCCGGCGCGGAAATGAGCGGCTATCGCGGCAAGTAGCGGCCTCAATGGCCTTGTTGCCCGTGCGCCGGCACTTGGCTCTTGAGCCGTTCTTCCCGCAAGAAGATCGAGAGCGCGAACGATATTGCGGCGATGGCGGCGGCGGCCATGAAGACGATGTTGAACGCATGGGTCAGCGCCGGCTGGATCAGCAACCGATCCGCTTGGGTCATCTGCCCGGCCGCGGTCGGTCCGCCGCGCACCAGCGTCTCCGCCAGCGCACCGTGCCCCTCCGCATCGAGCCGCCCGGTCAACGCCGCCAGCAACCCCGACCAGAGCAGCGCCGCGCCGAACGACGCGCCGAGCGAGCGCGCGAAAAACACCCAACTCGTCGCGACGCCGATATCGCGCGCCTCGCAACTGTTCTGGATCGCGATCATCATCACCGGGAA
>JASHUX010000279.1 GCA_030039775.1 Alphaproteobacteria bacterium
CGTGTCGCCCGGTTGAATTTTGTAAAGGCGATGCAAGATGGCGGAGGCGGTCAATCCTTTCGCCAGCAACGCCGCGGCCTGGCGTTCCGAAATGCCGTCGGGCAGCACGATCAGCCGGTCGGCCGGTATATTGCGCGCTTCCGCGTAACCGCCCGGCGCTTCGGTACCGTACATGCCGCTGGGCGAAACATAAGCGACCCGGTCGCCGATTTTGACCTTTGTGACGCCCGAGCCGAGTTCTTCGACGACGCCGGCCGCCTCATTCCCGAGGATGGTCGGCAGGGTCGGCGGCGCGTAGAGATAAAAGCCGCCACGCCGCAGATTGATGTCGGCGTGATTGAGGCCGGCGGCGCGATGACGCAGACGCACTTCGCCCGGTCCGGGCGGCGGAAGCGCAATGTCTTCCCATTTCAGCACCTCCGGTGGGCCATTCTCGTGGATGCGCATGGCTTTGGTCATCGCGGCACCCCCGACCGTTCCGCCGTCACTTCGCCCACAACTCTTTCGACGCTAGCCGCGCGCCTTCCGCAAGCGAGTGCAGTTTCGCCCATTGGATCGAGGGATGGACGCGGATCGTGTTCCAGTTCTGCGAAAAGCCGCAATCGGTTCCCGCGATCACGTTTTCGCGCCCGACGAGTTTGGCGAAATTCTTGATGCGCAGCGCGACCAGTTCGGGATGCTCGACCACGTTGGTCGAATGCGTCACCACGCCCGGAATGAGGATCTTGCCGTCCGGCAGTTTCGCGGTCTGCCACACTTGGAACTCGTGCTCATGGCGCGGATTGGCTGCTTCGAGGCTGTAGGCCTGCGCTTTCACCGAAATGATCAGGTCAACAATCTGCTTGAGCGGCACGTCGGAGGTATGCGGGCCGTTCCAGCTTCCCCAGCAGACGTGGTAACGGATTTTCTCCTCAGGAAGGTCGCGGATTGCGTGATTGAGCATCTCGACATAACCGGCAAACCATTTGTGCACGTCCTTGTCGCTCTGGGTCACGAGCAGCCGGTCGTACTCGTGCGCGAGGAAGGCGTCATCGAGCTGAATGAGGAAGCCGGCATCGACGATCGCGTGGTATTCGGCCCGCAACGCCTCCGCCATCGCGGCGAGAAACGCGTCGGGATTTGGATAATGGCGGTTGGCCCGGATGCCTCGCGCGCTTTCCGGCGCGGCAACCGGCATGAATGCTTCCGCAAAGTTCTTGCCGGATAGGGCGGCTGTGAAATTCCGGATATCGGTCTTGATCTCGGCATCCTTGTAGACGATGGGGCCGGTACATTCCCAATGATCGGAAGGGCGTTCTTTTACGACATCGCGCAGACCGGCGCCGCCTTGGCCTGGCGGAATCCAATCGTAATCCTGCACCGGGCCGTAGGCCGCGTAGAATTCGAGGAAGCGCGTCCCGTCGCGCCCGGCGACACGAACATTGATCGGTTGCGGTTCGCCGGGCTTTGGGTCGCGGACCTCGATACCTTGGAGCCGGCCCGTGACGTAGCTGGTCCAGCCACGCTTGCCGTATTCGCCGTCGCTCGGAATGTCGATCCCGGCCTCGTGCTGCAATCGCACCACCTCGGCCACGTGCTCGGACAAGACCGCCTGGTATCTCGTATCCTCGAAGCCTTTGCCGGTCACCTTGGCGGCGATCAGCGCGCGCAGCGCCGGTGGGCGCACCAAACTGCCGGCATGCGTCGTGAGAATCCGGTCGGTACTACGCTTCATCGGTTCGCCTCTATTGTCCTGTTTGCTTCACCATCGCCGCCGCCGCGGCGGCTTCATAACCCGGCTCCACCCAGACATCGACGACGGCAAGCGCGCTGCCTTCGACCGCACTCCGCGCCGCGGCAAGAACGGGATCAAGTTCATCCCATGTCTTTACCGGTCCAAAGCCGGTCGCGCCTTGCGCCCGCGCCAACCCCGCCAAGTCGATGTCCGGCCCGCTCATCCGTTGGCCGATCCACTTGTTCGGCACTGGACGTCCGCGTTGCTTCGCTATCCGCTCTTGGTGCAGCTCGTCGTTATAGAAGGAGCGGTTGTTTGCCACGACAACAAGCAGCGGCACGCG
Source organism: Alphaproteobacteria bacterium (assembly GCA_030039775.1). Taxonomy (GTDB): domain Bacteria; phylum Pseudomonadota; class Alphaproteobacteria; order ATCC43930; family CGMCC-115725; genus JAATGI01. The sequence continues at coordinate 2,058 of JASHUX010000279.1, forward strand.
GTAATGCACGCCGGTCCATAACGCCGTCACGCCCATGAGGAAATCGCCGTCGCCAAGGATCGCGACCGGCAACCGGTCATGACCATCGCGCAACGCTAACGCGGCGCCGATAGCCATCCCGGGGCCCGAGCCAATGCCGGCGCCGCCGTCACCCCCAAGGACATCAAATGGTTGCCGCACCGGCCATAGCTGCCCGGCCCACGACAGGGGCGCGCGGATCAAGCAGGCATCGCGACCGGCGACGCAATCCTGTAGAGCCCGCGCCAACTGCGTCACGGTGATTGGCGCACCCGGCATACCGGCCGGCGGACGGGATGGGAGCGGCGACTCTCGGTTCGGCCAAGCGGGCTTGGTTCGATTGCCAAGCTTACCTGTCGCGGCTAACAGCGCGTCGACCGTGGCGTCGGCATCGGCCATAACATAGAGATCGGCCGGCGGCAGGCCCTGATATTCCATGTTCCAGCCGTTGTGCCGGTGCTGATCGAGAGAAACATGCATGACGGTCGCGCCGACCGGTTGCTCGCCCCACGCCGCCTTCAACGTGCCGCCGAGATCGACCCAGTCGAGACTGAGAACCGCGTCGGCTTGATGCAGCATGGTGGCGCCGTGCTGCCCGAGCATGCTGGTCGCCGGCGTGCCATGGAGTGGGTGCTCGGTTGGAAAGGTCGCGCCGAGTTTCATATCGGTGAGCACGACGGCGCCGAGCGCTTCAGTCAGCGCGATGCGTGCGTGCCAACCGGCAGCGCTGCGCGACAGACGGCCCATCAAGATCAACGGCCGTTCCGCCGCATGCAGCGTCCGCACGATCGTTTCGATCTGCTCCGGTGCCGGTAAGGCGGGCGCCGGCGGGCGATAGCGCGCCGGATCTGGTATAGGCGGTGCTGCATCGAGCTGCCGCTCCTGCAGATCGGCGTCGAGGCACACATAGGTGGGGCCTTTCGGTGCGGTATCGGCAATCTGATAGGCGCGCAGCACGGCTTCGATGGCCGCCGGAATCGACCCGGGCTGATCGTCCCATTTTGAATAAGGTCGGATCAGCGCGCCCTGGTCCTTGGCGGTATGAAGCCAGTCGATCCATTGGCGCCGCTTCGTTGCGTCGACCGGGCCGGTCGCGCCGAGGAGGAGCAACGGCACGCGGTCGGCATTCGCGTTGAATATCGCCATCGCGGCATGCATCAAGCCGACATTGGCATGCACCGCCGCCGCCATCGGGCGCCCCGTGACTTTGGCCCAGCCGTGGGCGATTGCCACCGCACTTTCTTCGTGCAGGCACAGCAACATCTGCGGTCGCACGTTGCCGAGGTAATTGACGAGGCTGTCGTGCAGCCCGCGATAGCTCGAGCCCGGATTGAGCGCGATATAGGGAATGTTGAGGGCGCGCAGCACGTCGGCCACGGCGTCGCTACCCCAATGGCCGCGGCTTTCGGACGGGAGCGGCCGCTCGATTCCTTGGGGCTCGTTGGCCCGGCGTTCCTCTGATTGCGACATTCGGAAAAGGATTGCATTCCGATCGTGGTAACGGCAACCGATTTTGCACTGCCGCGGGGCGGCGCTAGATTGCGGTGTACGCGATTTGGCGACCGTGCGAATTAAGGATAGAGTTAGGAACGGCAACGATCCGTCGCGGTTGAATTATCATGGCGAGACGCGTCACCATTCTCGGCTCGACTGGCTCTGTCGGCCGGAACACCGTCGAACTCGTGGGGGCCGATCCGGACTCCTATGACGTTGAGGCATTAGTCGCGCTTAAGAGCGCCGAATTGCTGGCGCAGCAGGCGCGCGCCGTCGGGGCGAAGGTTGCCGTGATTGCCGACGACAGCAAATACGCGGCCCTTAAGATGGCGCTCGCGGGTTCGGGCGTCGAAGCGGCGGCGGGCCCGTCGGCGGTCGTCGAGGCCGCGCTGCGTCCCGCTGATTGGGTAATGGCGGCGATCGTCGGCGCCGCCGGGCTGGCGCCCACCTTGGCCGCGGTCGAACGCGGCGCGATGGTCGCGCTTGCCAACAAGGAAGTGCTGGTGTGCGCGGGCGCATTAGTGACCGCGGCGGCGCGCAAAAGCGGCGCGACGCTGCTGCCGGTCGACAGCGAACACAACGCCATCTTTCAGTGCCTCGAAACGGACCAGGCGCACGCCATCGAGCGTATCGTTCTCACGGCGAGCGGCGGTCCGTTCCGTCAGCGGCCGCTGTCGGCGATGGCGAACGTCACGCCGGCCGAAGCGGTGGCGCATCCCAACTGGCGCATGGGCGCGAAGATTTCGGTCGATTCCGCGACCATGATGAACAAGGGGCTCGAGGTCATCGAGGCGACACATCTGTTCGGCCTGGGAATCGATCAAGTCGATGTTGTCGTGCATCCGCAATCCGTGATCCACGGCCTGGTCTATTACACTGACGGCTCGGTGCTGGCGCAGCTCGGATCGCCCGACATGCGCACCCCGATCGCGAACACGCTCGGCTGGCCGAAACGGATCCCGGCGCCGAGCCCGCGCCTCGATCTCGCGGCTCTCGGCCATCTCACCTTCGAAGCGCCCGATCCCGAGCGGTTCCCGGCGTTGCGCATCGCGCGCCAAGCGCTCGAAGAAGGCGGCGCCGCGCCGATCATCCTTAACGCGGCAAACGAGATCGCGGTCGCCGCGTTTCTCGATCGCACGATCGGTTTTCTCGACATTTCCGCGGTCGTCGAGGAAGCGCTCGTCACGCTCGCGCGCAGCCCCATCTCCGCCCTCGATCACGTTTACGACACGGACCGTGCCGCGCGCGATCTCACGCGGCGGTTGATCGGCAATGGCGCGCGCCGCGCCGCGGCAGGGTGATCGATCGGACCAAACCGGTATTGGTGACCGGCGCTACCGGTTTTGTAGGCTCGGCGGTTGCGCGTGCCTTACTGGCCGACGGCCGCGCGGTGCGGGTGCTGGCGCGACCGAACAGCGATCGGACTAATCTCAAGAACCTTTCCGTCGAAACACGGGAAGGCGCGCTCGAAGAGCCGGCGTCCCTTGCCGCCGCGCTCGCGGGTTGCGGCGTGCTCTATCACGTCGCGGCGGATTATCGTCTCTGGGTGCCGCACCCCGAAACCATGTACCGCGCTAATGTCGATGGCACGCGCGCACTAATGCAGGCGGCGTTGGCCGAAGGCGTTTCGCGGATCGTCTATACCAGCAGCGTCGCTACGCTTGGGATTGACGGCAGCGGCGCACCGGCCGACGAAACCACGCCGAGCATGCTCGACGACATGATCGGGCCGTACAAGCGCTCGAAGTTTCTTGCCGAGGAAACGGTATGCGGCATGGTGGCCGAGCAGGGATTGCCGGCGGTTATCGTCAATCCGTCGACGCCGATCGGACCGGGCGACATCAAGCCCACGCCGACCGGCCGGATGATCGTCGAGGCGGCATCGGGCCGGATGCCGGCGTTTGTCGACACCGGCCTCAATCTGGCGCACGTGGACGATGTCGCTGCCGGGCATTTGCTGGCGGAGGAGCGCGGTATCGTCGGTGAGCGCTATATCCTCGGCGGTGAAAATCTGACGCTTCGCGAGATTCTGCGGCGCATCGCCGTCCTGGTTGGGCGCAAGCCGCCGCGCGTCAGCCTGCCGATTTCCGCATTGATGCCGGTCGCGGTCGCGGCCGAAGCGGTCGCGCGGGTCACCGGCAAAGAACCGTTCGTCACGAGTGACGGCCTCCGCCTCGCACGAAAGACTATGTTCTTCTCGTCCGAAAAGGCCGTCACCGAATTGGGCTATGCGCCGTGTCCCGTGGATACGGCGCTGTCCGATGCCGTCACTTGGTTCAAGCGTACGGGCATGGTGCGATGACCGTCGCGGCTGCTATGGGGTTGCTCACGCTCGCGATCTGTTTGGTCTTGCTTTTCGGGCGGGGCCTGTTTTGGTGGCCGTGCTTACCGGTTCCGGTCGGCGAGCCGACGCGATGGCCGTCGGTTGTCGTCATCGTCCCGGCACACGACGAGGCGGCGGTCATCGAGCGCGCCATCGGCTCCCTGCTGCGGCAGGATTATCCGGGCGACTTTTCGATCGTTCTTGTCGACGACCATAGCAGCGATGGCACAAGCGCGATCGCTCGACGCCTCGATACGGACGGCCGTCTCCGGATTGTCGACGCGCCGCCGCTCCCGCATGGCTGGACCGGCAAATTATCGGCAATGAATCGCGGTGTTGCTGAAGCGGGCGCCGCGGAGCTGATCCTGTTCACCGATGCCGACATCGTTCATCACCCAACCAATCTCCGCGAGCTGATCGCGAGGCTTGAGGCCGAGAAGCGCGATCTCGTGTCGCTGATGGTCCGACTGCATTGCGATAGTATCGCTGAGCATCTGCTGCTTCCGGCCTTCGTGTTCTTTTTCGCGATGCTCTACCCGTTCGCCTGGGTCGGCGATCCGCGCCGCAAAACTGCGGCGGCGGCGGGCGGTTGTATGTTGATCCGGCGCGAGACGCTGGAGCGCATCGGCGGTATCGCCGTCATCAAGGGCGAGTTGATCGACGATTGCGCGCTGGCTCGCACTGTCAAGGAGTCGGGCGGATCGATCCGGCTCGATCTGACAGACGGCACGGCAAGCATCCGGCCATATCCATCGGTGACCTCGACCTGGGACATGATCGCGCGCTGCGCTTTTGCGCAATTGCGGTATTCGCCGGCGCTCCTCGTCGGCACAATCATCGGCATGGCGTTGACTTATATGGCGCCGCCGGCCTTGCTCCTGTTCACGAAAGACGGCGCGGCGTGGTTCGGCGCTGCCGCCTGGGTACTGATGACGGTCGCCTATCTGCCGATGGTGCGGTTTTACCGTCTGTCCCCGCTATGGGCACCCTTGTTGCCTGTGACGGCGTTGATTTATCTCGGTGCGACGATAGCATCGGCGTGGCGGCATTATCGGGGACATGGCGGCTCATGGAAGGGTCGGGTCGAGTGGCGGAGCGTGCGCTGAATCTCGTCGAGACGCCTTCGGGGAAAGGCGCGGGCGACGAGAACTTTCCTGTCGGCTCCTTTCTCATTCGGCGCGATTTGCGGCCCCACGTTCACGCCTTTTATCGTTTTGCGCGCCGCGCCGACGACATTGCGGACAACCCCGATCTCACGCCCGACGATAAGGTTCGGCGGCTCGATCGCATGGCTGCTATTCTTGACGGCGCGTCCGGCGAGGATTCGCCCGCCGCGCTGGCGATGCGCGCCAGCTTGCGCGAAACCGGCGTCACGGCCGAACATTGTCACGACGTGCTGCGTGCCTTCCGTCTCGACGCGACCAAGAAGCGATATCGCGACTGGGACGACCTGATGGAATATTGCCGCTATTCGGCATCGCCGGTCGGACGTCAGGTGCTCGATCTTCACGGCGAAGACCGCGGCAATTGGCTCGCTAACGACGCGTTGTGCTCCGCGCTTCAGGTCTTGAACCATTTGCAGGATTGCGGTGACGATTATCGCAATCTCGACCGCGTCTACCTGCCGGAAACCGATCTCGCCGCGAACGGCGTTACGGTCGAGGAATTGAACGGCGCGCGGATGAGCGCCGGGCTGACGGCGGTCAAGCTTCGGTTGCTCGACGGCTGCGGCGCTTTGATCGCGCAGGCGCAGCGATTTCCGCCGGGCGTGAAGAGTTGGGGTCTGCGCTGCGAGGTCGCCGCGATCGTGGAGCTGGCGACGCGGCTCGCCGTCCATCTGCGCGGCGGCGATCCGCTTGCGTCGCGCGTGAAGCTAAGCAAGGGCGATTTCCTGGCGGCGCTATTGTTGGGTACGTGGCGCGGGAGCTGGCGGTGACCGCGATCGCCGAAATGTCGCCGGAGACGCTGAAGGCCCAGATCCGCGATAAGGTACAGTCGGCGGGTTCGTCCTTCTATTGGGCGATGCGTCTCCTTCCGGCCGCCCGGCGGGACGCAATGTTCGCAATTTATGCCTACTGTCGCGAGGTCGACGACATCGCCGACAGCGACGTGTCGCCGGCGATGAAACAGGCCGGTCTTGCCAGTTGGCGCACGGAAGTGGCGGCGATCTTCGCGGGCCGGCCGAAGACGGCGCTGGGCAAGGTTTTGGCCGATCTGGTGCCGACGTACAACTTACGTCAGTCCGATTTCATCGCCATCATCGACGGCATGCAGATGGACGCCGTCGCCGACATCCGGGCGCCGAGCATGGCCGACCTCGATCTTTATTGCGATCGGGTTGCGAGTGCGGTGGGACGATTGTCGGTTCATATCTTCGGCGACGACAGTCCGGCGGCGGGGCGCGTCGCGCATCATCTTGGACGTGCCCTGCAGCTTACGAACATCCTGCGCGACGTGGTTGAGGACGGCCAACGCGGTCGCCTGTATTTACCCAAGGAATTGCTGCGGGCTCATGGCATCGACGCCACTGATCCGGCGGTGGTGTTGCGTGAGCCGATTTTGCCGCTGGTCTGCGACGATCTCGCCGCCATCGCGGATCACCATTTCGCCAATGCGGAACAGGCGATGCGCGAATGCTCCCGCCGCGCCATGCGGCCGGCGGCGGTCATGCGGGCCGTCTACCAAGACCTGCTCCGGCGCTTGCATGCGGCGGGATGGCGCGATTTGGCACAGCCGGTGAAGGTGCCGGCCGTGGTCAAATTGCTGCTCGCGTTGCGCTTTGGCTTAATGTGACGCGTTTCCGTCACGTTCATATCGTCGGCGCTGGATTGGCGGGGCTCGCGGCGGCCGTTCGCTTGACCGAAGCCGGCATCTCCGTCGCCGTGCACGAGGCCGCACCGCAGGCCGGCGGGCGTTGCCGTTCCTATTTCGATGCAACGCTCGGCTGCCGCATCGACAACGGCAACCATCTGCTGGTGACGGGAAACACGGCGGCGATGGCCTATCTCGACGCCATCGACGCGCGCGGTGCGTTGTTGGGGCCTGACGACGCGCGTTACGCCTTCCTCGATCTCGGCAACGGCGAGCGCTGGACGTTCCGGCCGAACGCCGGCCGCGTGCCGTGGTGGCTGCTCCAGCCGTCGCGCCGAATTCCCGGCGTGCGCCTTCGGGACTATGGTCAAGGCGCGCGGCTCATGCGCGCCGACGCGGACGACGTCGTGACCGACCTGTTGCCGCCTGATACGACAATCTATCGCCGGCTTTGGCTGCCTCTCGCGAACGCGGCGCTCAATACCGAGCCGCAACATGGCTCGGCTGTCCTGTTGGCGCGGGTATTACGGGAGACCTTCGGCGCCGGCGGCGGCGCCTGCCGTCCGTTGGTGCCGCGCGAGGGTTTGTCGGAGAGCTTGATCGATCCGGCGCTGGCAATGCTAGCCAGACGAGGCGCATCGGTGCGCTTCGGCCGGCTGCTGCGCGCGCTCGACATGAGCGGCGACACGATCACCGCCCTGCGTTTTGAGGATGGCGACGAAGCGGTTGCCGACGGTCAAGCAATCGTCCTTGCCGTCCCGCCTGCGGTCGCGTCGCGATTGTTGCCCGGGATCGACGCACCTGACGATTTTCGGTCGATCCTCAATGCGCATTTCGGCGTTCATCCTCCGCAGGACTCACCCTTGTTTGTCGGGTTGATCGGGGGCACGGCGGAATGGGTGTTCCGGAAGCGCGAGGTATTGTCGGTGACTGTCAGCGCGGCGGATCGCTTCATGGACACGCCTGCCGCCGAGCTCGCCCCGCTACTTTGGCGCGATGTCTGCCGGGCGTATGATCTCGGCGATCGGGATATGCCGCGGTGGCAGATCGTGAAGGAACGCCGCGCCACGTTCGCGGCCACGCCGGAGCAGCAGCGCAAACGGCCGTTGCCGCGCACGAAATGGCGCAATTTGGTGCTGGGGGGCGACTGGACGGATACGGGATTGCCCGCCACGATCGAGGGCGCCGTCCGGTCGGGGTTTGCGGCAGCCGATCTGCTCGCAGGGTAGCGCACCGCGTATCGAACGCCTCGGCTTGTCGCGAGGCAAACTCATTGCTATTTTGCGTTGCCACGGATCGTTGGAGTTCGATGAGCACGATTGTTGTCACCGGCCTTGAGATAGAAGCACGGATCGCGCGCCGGGCAGGCCTGCGAGCCCTTGTTGTCGGCGGCAAGCCGGAGAAACGTGCCGCTACCATCGCCGATGCGATCGCCGCGGGTGCCACGGGTCTGATCAGCTTCGGCATTGCGGGTGGCCTTGACCCCAAGCTCGTTCCGGGCACGGTCCTGCTTCCCGAAACAGTCCACACGGATCGAGGCGAGACATTCGTCGCGGACGAAAAGTGGCGGCGACGCCTCATGGCGCAGATTCCGAGCGCGATCCCGGGCGCGATCTACGGCGGAGAAGCGGTGGTTTCACGCGTCTCGGATAAGCGGATACTGTTTGGCCGCACCAAGGCGCTCGCCGTCGACCTTGAAAGCGGTCCAGTTGCGCGCGCGGCGACGGCGGCAGGAATCCCGTTCATTGTTTTGCGTTCCGTTGCGGATCCCGCGCATCGCAACCTTCCTCACGCCGCGGTCTTGGGTTTGAACGACAAGGGCAGGGTGGCATACGGCGCCGTGTTCGGTCAGATGGTGCGAAATCTGCACCAATTGCCGGCGTTGCTTTTCACCGCGATGGAAACCCGGCGCGCGCTGACGGCGATGCATGCGATCGCGGAACCGGCACCGGGCTTCCACGCCGTACCGGTCAAGACCTGAAGCGCCACGAGCGAACCGCGGTCGTTCACCGCGACGCCATCGGCGAATTCCCCTATATAGGCGCCATGAGTTCGTCCGATTTCGCGGCTGAATCGGCCGTCAGCCGTGCCGAGCTGCGCTTGGTTTATACCGGTTTGATGATGGTGATCGGGCTCGGCGCGCTCGATCAAAGCATCGTCGCAACCGCTTTGCCCCGGATCGTCGGCGATCTAGGCGGCATCACGCGTCTGTCGTGGGTCGTCACCGCGTACGTGCTGACCTCGACCGCGACCATGCCGCTCTACGGCAAGCTCAGCGATCAGTATGGCCGCAAGCCGATGATCTACGTTGCGGTCGGCGTTTTTTTGCTTGGCTCGGCGCTGAGCGGCCTGTCGCAGAGCATGACACAGCTCATCCTGTTCCGCGCGGTCCAGGGTCTGGGTGCGGGCGGGTTTTTGCCTTTGGCACAAATTACCATCGGCGATCTCGTCTCGATGCGGCGGCGCGGCCGTTACCAAGGATTGTTCGCGTCGATCTTTGCCGCTAGCTCTGTCGCGGGCCCGGTGATCGGCGGCGTCATCACCGACTGGCTGTCGTGGCATTGGATTTTTTACGTCAACATACCGTTCGGTGCGCTGGCGATGGGCATGATCACCGTCGCGCTGCACCGGCCCCAAGTTCGGCGCGGCAGGCGCATCGACTATTGGGGCGCGATCCTGCTGACGACCGCGACCACGCTCTTGCTGCTGGCGTTAAGTCTCGGCGGCAATGCCTATTCATGGGGTTCGCCGGAGATTCTGGGTTTTGCGCTGGCAACTTTGATTGCCGGGATTCTCTTTGTGATCCGCGAACGGTTGGCGCCGGAGCCGATCCTGCCGTTGCATCTCTTCACCAACCGCGTGTTCGTGATTGCTTGCCTGGTTCTCAGCCTGACCTTCATGGGCATGATGGGCGCAGGCACGTTTTTCCCGGTATTCTTCCAGCTTGTGCTCGGTGTGGCGCCCGCCAACTCCGGTTTGCTCAGCGGCCCCTTCATGCTGGGCATCGTCGTGTCGTCCTCCATCGGCGGCCGCCTGGTGGCGCGCACCGGCCGCTACAAGCCGTTTCAGATCGTCGGGGTTAGCACCGCGCTTTGCGCGTATATCGCGTTGACCGCGGGTGCCTGGTTCGGTGGGGGCATTCCGGCGATCGAGCCGGCGCTGATCGTCCTCGGCCTGGGCCTCGGCCTTGTGACGCCGAACATGACCATCGCGGTGCAAAATGCGCTCGGCCGCGAGGATATGGGGGTTGGGACGGCGACCTCGGCGTTCTTCCGGTCGCTGGGCGGCGTGATCGGCGTGGCCGGATCGGGCGCGATCATGTCGGCCCAATTGCGGGCGCAGCTTGCCCTCGGTCCCAATCAGGACGTCAGTGCGGCCTTGAAAGGGGGATTGGAGCAGCTTCGGGTGTTATCCGGTGGTGCCCACGAGGCCGCCGTCGCGATCTATCGTCACGCGCTGGCCATGACCTTTTTGGCCGATATTTTCGTCATTGGGACCGCCCTCGTGGTGCTGTTTTTCTTGCCGGAACTGCCGCTGCGCTCGTTCCGTGGGCACTCTGCGCCGCCGAGAACGGCGGAAGCCGACTGAAGCCCTTTCCATTGCCCATTTTTTGTGCGAATAGCCTGTTTTCCCGGCGGCGGAAAGCCGCTAGGTTCGGGAAATCGACGGTGCAGCACTGGCACGGCTCATGCTTAAGGTGGCTCGGGGCCTGGCGGTTCCCGTCGGTATGGGTGTCCCTCAGGCAGGTCGCGGATGAAGAAAATCGAAGCCATTATCAAGCCGTTTAAGCTCGACGAGGTGAAGGAAGCGCTTCACGAGGTCGGCATCCAAGGCATCACCGTGACCGAGGCCAAGGGGTTTGGCCGGCAGAAGGGGCACACCGAGCTCTACCGCGGCGCGGAATACGTCGTCGACTTCCTTCCCAAGGTAAAAATCGAGGTGGTGATGGAGGATTCTCTGGTGGAGCGCGCAATGGAGGCGATCCAGCAGTCCGCTCATACCGGCCGTATCGGCGACGGCAAGATCTTCGTGACGACGGTAGAGGAAGCGGTCCGCATCCGGACCGGGGAGCGCGGCAAGGACGCGATTTGATCGAACGGCGGTTCCGCTTGAATGAGATGTGGGGTTAACGGGGCCGCCGAGCGGTTTCGGGGGAATTGAACAATCTACGAGAGACAGGAAAGAGACGATGTCCGATATCGATAAAGTCATGGCCATGATCAAGGAACACGACGTCAAATACGTCGATTTCCGGTTCACCGACCCACGCGGCAAGTGGCAGCACCTGGCCCACGCGATTCGTACCATCACGCCGGACTTTCTTGCCGGCGGCGTAATGTTCGACGGCTCGTCGATCGCGGGCTGGAAGGTCATCAACGACAGCGACATGGTGCTGATGCCGGACTGCGCTACCGCGACGCTCGACCCGTTTGCAGCCCAGACGTCGCTCATCATTTTCTGCGACGTGCACGAACCGGGCACCGGCCAACCCTATGGGCGAGATCCGCGCTCGATCGCGAAGAAGGCCGAGGGTTACCTGAAATCGTCGGGCGTCGGCGATGTCGCGTATTTCGGTCCCGAGGCCGAGTTCTTCATCTTTGACGAGGTTCGCTACAAGAATGCGATGAATATGTCGTATTACGAGATCGCGTCCGACGAGGGCCCGTACTCGAGCGACCTGAAACTTCCAGACGGCAACAGCGGCCATCGCCCGCCGATCAAAGGCGGCTATTTCCCGGTGCCGCCGGAAGACGCGCAGGCCGACATTCGCGCCGAGATGCTTTCGGTCATGGGCGAGATGGGCCTCAAGATCGAAAAGCATCATCACGAAGTTGCGCCGTCGCAAGCTGAATTAGGGGCCGAATTTAACACGCTGACGCTGACCGCCGACGGCATGCAGATCTACAAGTACGTGTCGAAGATGGTCGCGGCGCAATACGGCAAGACCGTCACGTTCATGCCGAAGCCGATCAAGGGCGACAACGGTTCGGGCATGCACGTGCATCAGTCGGTATGGAAGGGCGAGAAACCGCTGTTCGCCGGCTCGGGCTATGCCGACCTGTCCGACTTCGCGCTCTATTATATCGGCGGCATCATCAAGCACGCCAAGGCGATCAACGCCTTCACCAATCCTACTACCAACAGCTACAAGCGCCTTATTCCGGGCTTCGAGGCGCCGGTGCTGCTGGCCTATTCGTCAAAGAACCGGTCGGCGTCCTGCCGCATTCCTTACGTGTCGAGCCCTAAGGCGAAGCGCGTCGAGGTGCGGTTCCCGGATCCCGCCGCCAATCCTTATCTCGGCTTTGCGGCGATGCTGATGGCTGGCATAGACGGTGTGCAAAACAAGATCCATCCGGGCGACCCAATCGATAAGAACCTCTATGACCTACCGCCGGAGGAATTGAAAGAAGTTCCGACCGTATGCGGTTCGCTGCGCGAAGCGGTGGAGCATATGCGGGCGGATCACGCGTTCCTGACCAGGGGCGACGTGTTCTCCAAGGATTTCATCGAGAGCTACATCGAGC
>JASHUX010000280.1 GCA_030039775.1 Alphaproteobacteria bacterium
CGGCGCGGCCGGCCATGGAATTTCTATTCGTCCGCCCATCGGCGCCGCGCCATCGCGGAACGTGCCGCGACATTACTGGCGCAAGTCCATATCGCTGGAGACCCACTCCGGTTGGTCCGAAATTTGTCTTACGGCGAACAGCGGCAGCTTGAAATCGGCGTTGCGCTGGCCGGCGACCCAAGCCTGCTGCTCCTCGACGAACCGACCTCGGGAATGTCGCCGGCAGAAACACAGCGCATGATCGCGCTCATCGCCGGCCTGCCGCGCACGCTTTCAATCCTGATGATCGAGCACGATATGGACGTGGTTTTCACCGTCGCCGACCGGATCACCGTATTCTATTATGGCGAGGTGCTGGCCAGCGGTCCGCCGGACGCCATCCGCAACGACAGGCGCGTCCGCGAGGTCTATCTCGGCATGCCGCATTGATGCTCGAGCTCAACGGCGTCCACGCCTATTACGGCGACAGCCACGTGCTACGCGGCGTCTCGCTTAGTGTCGGCGAAGGCGAGGTCGTGTGCCTACTCGGTCGCAACGGCGCCGGCAAGACCACGACCGTTCTCACCGCGATGGGCTACTTGAAGCCGCGTGCCGGCCGCGTTGCGTATCGCGCCCAGGATATCGCCCTGTTGCGGCCGTTCGAGATCGCGCGGCTCGGCGTCGGCTATGTGCCGCAGGAACGCGGCATCTTCCCGAGCCTGACCGTGCTCGAGAACCTGACGGTGTTCGCGCGGCATGGCGACGGCGGTCAGTGGACGTTGCCGCGTATCCACGCGCTGTTTCCGGTGCTTGAGGCGCGCGGCGGCAATCTCGGATTCCAGCTTTCCGGCGGCGAGCAGCAGATGCTGTCGATTGCGCGGGCGCTGATGCTCAACCCGTCGCTGCTGCTTCTCGACGAGCCGTCGGAAGGCCTCGCGCCCTTGATCCTTGAGCAGATCGTGACGGCGCTCAGAACGCTCAAGAGGGAGGGCCTCGCCATTCTTTTGGTCGAGCAAAATCTGCGTACGGCGCTGGCGCTCGGGGACCGGCATCATGTCCTCAACAAGGGCGAAATCTGCTTCACCGGCAGCTCCGCCGAACTCGGGGGCAACGAGGCCGTGCTGCGCAATTATCTTAGCGTGTAAGCAGTATTGCGACGGTCATGGTGAAAGGCCATGATCCGGGGAACAAAGCAACGGGAGGAAGGCATGCGCGTACGCAACAAACTCACGCGGCGCGAAGCAATCGTCGGCAGCGCTGCCGCCGGTGTCGCGCTTGCGAACGCGGTCTCGGCGCCCGCCATTCTCGCGGCCACGACCGCGCCGTTGAAAATCGGCTTGCTAAACACGTTCAGCGGCCCGTCCGCCTCAACGGGCGTCTGGAATTGGAACGGCGTTGAAGTCTATCTCGAGCAGGTCAAGAATACGTTCGCGGGCCGCAAGGTCGAAATCGTGAAGGAGGACGATCAGTTCAATCCTCAAGTCGGTCTCGAAAAAATGCGGCGCTTCGTCGAGCGTGACAATGTCGATCTGGTGACCGGAGTCCAGGGCAGCAATATCGCGCTGGCCGTCCTCAACTACGTGAAGCAGAGCAAGGCGTTCTTGCTGGTCTCGGGGGCCGGTACCGACGCCCTGACATGGGAGCGGGTGCCGTACATGTTCCGCTCCTCACTCTCCTCCTGGCAGCTCTGCCATCCGTTCGCCGGATGGATTTACGACGATCTCGCGAAAGAAATGGTTTTGGTCAGCGAGGACTATGCCGGCGGCCGCGATGTAGCGCGCGAGATCAAGGAACCGTACGTCGCCAAGGGCGGCACGATCCTGAAGGAGATCTACGTACCGACGACGGTGGTTGACTACAGTCCCTATCTAACGGTGGTGCGCTCGCTCGATCCCAAGGTCGTGTACGATTTTTCCACTGGTGGCGCGCACGCCGTGCGATTCGTGCAGCAATGGGGACAGTCAGGAATCAAGGCCAAGCTTTGCGGCTTCGCCGGATTTGTCGACGCCACGACCATCGTGCAGCAAGGTCGCGCCGGCCTTGGCGTCGTGTCGGCAAGCATTTACAGCGACCAGATCGATTCGCCGGTCAACAAGCGCTTCGTCGCCGACTATCGCGACAAATTCAAGGAACCGCCCAACCTATTCAGCGACTACGGTTATGTCTCTATGCAGGTGCTCGATGCCGCGCTACAGGCGGCAGACGGCGACGCCTCGAACAAAGACAAGCTTGCCGAGGCGATGGCGAAATTGCGACTCGAGGCCCCACGCGGCCCGTTCCGCTTCGATCCGGTGACGCACACGCCGATCCAGAACGTTCATATCTGCGAAGAACGTGAGAAAGACGGCCAGTTCATTCAGGCCGTCATCGCCGAGGTCAACGACGTACAGGCGCCACCGACCAAGAACGGCTGATCGTCGCGCCATAGGTTTCGCTAAGCCGGAATCGCGCCGAGCGGCTTCATCTGCGCGAGGACGTCGACAACGCCCCAGATCTCTGCGATACGGCCACCGGCGAAGCGGAAGATGAAAATCTCGCGGTACTTGACGGATTTTCCGGTCGGCGCAAAGCCCATATAGTCGCCGCGGTGAGTTCCCGTCACCGTCTGTCTGCCGACGACCTTATCATCCGCCGCAATGATATCGTCGAGTGAGACGTGAAGGTCGGGGAATGCCGTATGAAGCGCGCCCATCACGTTTTTGAGGGCCGCCCGGCCCGTCGCGCCGAAGGGTACCGGTGCATGGAACAGCAGGTCCGGGGTGCAGGCCGCGTCGATCGTCCGATTGATCAGCGTCAGGTCGTTGGTGTTGAGAATCTTCATGAAGCGTTCGTACGCGGTTTTATTGCCGCCCACCTCGCGTGATAATTCGACCCTCCTGGCTCGCTTCGGTCCATGAACATAGGACGAACCGGCCTGGCGCGGCGTGACACGCCGGATTTGCCGCAGTACGGATGAGAGCCGGCCGAACCTAAAACTATGGTTTTCCGGCACTGTGTGGTAAAAATGCCGCGTGTGGGCGCTTATTGCATCGCAATACGCGCAACTACATTGAAACACCTAAAAATTGGGCGGGATAAAGCCTCACGAACGAGTTCTCTGGGGGTTCCATGAAGAGAGCATTGATTGCGCTTGCTGCGATTGCGGCGGCGACGTATTCGACGGGCGCGTTGGCGCAGAACTGGTGGGACGGCCCCGAGGTCGGCATTCAAGGCGGCTACGGCTGGGGCACGTCGAGCGGTCACGTATCGACGGAGCCGCATGGCTACAATTT
>JASHUX010000281.1 GCA_030039775.1 Alphaproteobacteria bacterium
GGCGCCAAGGTTCGCGCAAGCCGGCTTGACGAGCTCCCGACCGGCGCCCATTGCTCGTCCTGCAACATCGACTATCAGCGCAATTTCAACCGCAATGTCGAGCTCACGTTTCATCCGGCGCCGTGGCTTCGCCCCCTTCCCGAAGGCGAGCTCTGCATGCTGGGGCAGGGCACGACGCCGCACGTCAAGTTTCAGGCCGAGGTTGCGTCGGACCAATCGGCGCGCTTCGATATCGCGCTGCCTGCCGGTCCTTATCGCTTCCGCACCGTCGAGGCCGGGAGCGAGCGCGACGCCGATATCGGTGCCGACGGCGCCATCCCCGAAATGGTGGCGCGGGGCGGCGAGATCGTGCTGCGCGGGCCGCGCACGCCCGGCACGGTCGCGATCCGCAACGATACCGACCGGCCCTTATATTTCGTCATCGAAGACCGGCGCTGGGTGGCGGACGCGCTGACCGGCGAGCGGGTCATCGCCATGCCGGCGTTCCGCCGCCTTTGTCCCGAGCAGTTGCTGCGCCCCGGCGACGATGCCGAGATCGCCAACGTCACGATCATGTTCACCGACCTGCAAGGCTCGACGCAGCTCTACGACCGGCTCGGCGACGCCGCCGCCTACCGCCTGGTGCGCGATCATTTCGCTTTTCTTGCCGAGCGGGTGCAGCGTCATGGCGGCGCCATCGTCAAGACCGTGGGCGACGCGGTGATGGCGGTGTTCCACGACCCGGCCGACGCGATCCGGGCGGCGTTGTCGGCCCAGGACGAGGTCGCGGGTTTCAACCACGCCCATGCCGGCGGCGAAATCGTGTTGAAATTGGGTCTGCACCAGGGTTCGTGCATCGCCGTGACTGCCGGTGGCGTGCTCGATTATTTCGGCGCCGCGGTAAACGTCGCCTCGCGCCTCGAGCATCAATGCAAGGGCGGCGAAATCATCGTCTCGGCTTCGATGCTGGCCGAAGGCGCGGCGCGCGAAGCCCTCACCGGCCGCAGCACGACGCCGGACAGTGCCGCGCTGCGCGGCGTCAGCGAACCGGTCGGCTTCGTTCGGGTTATGCCGGCGCCAACACCGACGCCGGTTGGCACCACAGCGTAAAGATGCTGCCGGGCGCGCCGTCGTCGACCGTGACGCGATAGCCGTGGAACTTGGCGATTGCGGCGACGAGGCTCAGCCCCAAGCCCGCGCCGTCTTCCTGCCGCGACGGGTCGAGACGGTAGAAGCGCTCGAATATCCGTCCGCGCGTATCGGGCGGGATGCCTGACCCGGTATCGGCGACGCGCACCGCGGGTCCCTCCGCCGTCGCCATGGCGGAAAGGCGGACCGCGCCGTCTGGCGGCGTGAATTTGATCGCGTTTTGCACGAGGTTGGCGATCGCCTCGAGCATCAAGCCGCGATCCGCCGTCAGGATCAGATCGGGCGCGCCCACGACCGTGAACGTAATGCCCGCGTCCTCCGCGAACGGCTGATAAATCTGGCCGACCTCTTCGACCAGCGCGGCAAGATCGAAGCGGTCGGCGCCCGCATGAGGCCGGCCCGCCTCGATCGCGCCGATGCGCAACAGCGTGGTGATCATCGCCAAGGTGCGGTCGAGCTCGATGATGGCCTCGTCGACGACGTCCTGTAGCCCTGCGGCATCGGGCGCTGTCTCCTTGGCGCGCGCCAGCCGTTCGCGCAGCCGGGCCAGCGGCGCCCGCAAATCGCGGGCGATCTCGTCGCCGGCGCCCCTGACGTTGTCGAGCAGGCGGCCGATCTCGTCGAGCATGGCGTTGACGCCGCGCGCCAGCCGGTCGAAATCGTCGTCGGTGCCGCGGATCGGCAGGCGCTCGCGCAGCGCACCGTCGAGAATCCGCTCCGCCGATTGATGCACCGACGTCACCCGCTGTTGCGCGCGCCAGCTGACGAAGGCACCGGCCGCGATCGACAGCAGCAGCGCAGGGATCACGCCCAGCTCCAGGCCGCCCAATACAATCCCGCCGAGCGTGTGCAGAGCGTCGATATTGCGGCCGACGACGAGGATGTCGCCGTTGCCGAGACGGCGGGCGACCATGCGTGCGGCGCCGAGATCGAGCGCGTCCGGCTCAATCGGCAGGCCGCTGATGGCGTGGGCGCCGCCGTCGACCGGCAGGCCCGGCGGCAACGCGGCAAGATTGCCGGCCAGCGCCCGGCCGTCGGCCGCGAACAGCGCGGCGAACGTGATGCGGTGCAAGTCGCCGAGACTGCGCGACACGACGGCGCGCTCGATGTCGGACTCGGGCCGCCCCGCGATCGACGCTGCGTCGGCTATTAGGAAACGGTCGATGCGCGCCGTCTCGCGCGACCCGGTTTGCCAATAAATGAATGCGAAGAGTAGGCTCACCGACAACGCAAACATCACCGCGAACCCGGCCGCGAGCCGGAAGCGGGTGGTTCGCAGGAAATCGGGCAACCGCATTGCGCCTGCTCTAGTTAATCCCGACGACCAGCCTGCGGCAAAAATGCCACAGACGCCAGACATCGTCGTTTGTCATTAAAATGCAATAAAACACTAACATAACTGCAACGCCGTCCCCCTATCCAAGGCCCGAACGTCGGATGCCGCAGGGCGAACCGATCCGGTCGACACAGACGGGGGATATTTCCAATGTATTTGAGGCGCATCCTGGCTGGCAGCGCGGCGGTAGTCGCTTTGCTGGCGCTTAGTGCTGGTGGGGCTAACGCCCAATCCAAGCTCCAGCAGCTCGAAGACCAGATTCAGCAAATCCAACAGAACGATCAGGCGCAGATTCAGAGCCTGCAGCAGCAGGTCAATGAATTGAAGGAACAGCAGCGCCAAGAGGCCGCGCAGGCCGAGGTGGTGCGGCAGCAAGCGGCGCAGGTCGAGGCGGAATATAAGAAAGCCAGCTCCGGCATGGGCGGCACCTATCATATCGGCGGCGTCACGCTGAAGGTCGGGGGCTTCATCGAATCTGCGACCATCTATCGCTCCGCCAACGAAACCGCCGACGTCGGCAGCGTCCTCGGCAGCAACAAGACCGGCGGCATTCCGTTCAACAATGCTTTCCTAGCGGCAACGGGCACCAGCGGCTCTTCGCAAGGCGTCAACAACGCGCAGATTGGCGAGTTCCGCGAAAGCGCCCGCCAGAGCCGGTTGTCCTTACTGGCGACGGGATCGCCCGATCCGGTGACCAATCTGACCGCGTATTTCGAAACGGACTTCCTCGGTCAG
>JASHUX010000282.1 GCA_030039775.1 Alphaproteobacteria bacterium
GTTCGTTTGCGCCCACGCCGAGCCGGGCGCGGCAACATCGGCTCGATCGCCGACCACTCCTCGTCGGTCAGATCACTCGGATAGCGTTTCGTCTTCTTCTCAATGGCCGCCATGCGGCCGCGCGTCGTTCGGGTCAAAATCCCAAGCTTGAATCACGCGTCGCTGCGCCCCTCAAGCCTTTTCCAAACAGCCTCTTAGACCAGCCGCGCGGCGCCAAGCCATGAAAGAAAAACCCGCCGGCATTGCTGCCGGCGGGTTCAAATCACACGCTCCTACGAGCGAACCGAACTAGAAGTGGAAGATCGATTCCACGACGATCCGGTTATCTTCGCCAGCGTTACCCGAGCCGCCGACGACGCCTGCGTTGTTGGCCAGATAGGTAACACGGTACCAGATGTACTCAAGGCCGAGGTCAACCTTCGGCACCGGGCTCCAGATCAGATTCCCGACCGCGCTGAGATGCGATTCGTTGTCGACGTTGGCCGCGTTGAACGCACCTTGATAGGCGAAGCTGTTGTTCACATGCGAATAGCCAATGCCCACGGTCGACCGCAGTTGGTCGGTCCAGAAGTGTTGGTATGCGCCGTAAATGCCCCAAGAGAACGGGATGTAGGCGCACCAGGTATACGCCGTCGAGCAGGGTGAGCCGCCGCCTGCCCCGGTGTAGCCGAGCTGCATACCCTGGTTACCGCCGTAGTCGCCCATGTAGTGGTCGACGCCCTTACCGAAGAAGACGCCGCCCTTCAGAGTGTCCTTACCCCATGTGTTCAAGTGGCCGGTAAAGTTGAATGTCCACCCCAACTTGGTGATGTCGGGAATGTCGGGATTGGTCGGGCTAGCAACGACGCTATTAGACGCCAATGTGCCGTTACCCGCATTTTGCGGCAGGCAGTTGACCGTGCACGAGGATGACAATTCGTGCAGCAAGAATGCCCCCGCGATATGGCCCCAAGGTTGGTCCCAACGGGCCTTCAAGATCAAGTCGGGCCAAGTGGTCCGGCCGCCGAGGGTGCCGGTGCTGAACGGTGTATCAGGTCCCCAATCGGTGCAGTTCAGCGGTGAATTGATGATAACTGGAGCTGCAGCTGTTCCCACGTTCAGCACGCACTTCGGCGAGTTGCCGAACAATTCGTTCGGGAAGTTGCCGATGTCCTGCGAAGACACACCGTTGGTGAAGTTCTGTTCCAACGAACCGGCGAGGCTGAAGCCGTTCGGGCCTTTCCAGGTGTAACGGACACCCGGTTGAATGCCACCGAGCTGACCGGCGAGGGCCAACGGCTCACCCATCGTATCAGGCGATGCGTCGTCGTCGCTCAACAAGGTGCCGTTCATGCCGGCCATCCACGGACCCAACGTGCCGAACGCGACGACCACGCCGACGTTCTGGAACGCCTGGCTGAAGCCCGACGGATCGTTCAGATTGCTGCCGGCGCCGAAGATCATCACGGTGCCGAGGTTGCCCCATGCGGTCGGCGTCGAAGTGATGAAGCCGAACGAGAAGTCCTTGGCGGTGAAGTGGAAGCCGCCATCGTTGTTACCGCCCAAGGTCGATACGTTGTCCTTGGCCGGAATGAACAACGGGATCAAGATGTCCGAACTGATCGGCATCAAGGCCGGATAGTCGACAGCCGCGTCGTTCGCGTCATAGACGCCACGGGTCCCGACTTGGCCGGTGATCAACAACGCAGTGGTGGTGCCGGGAATCTGGAAGAATCCCGGAGGCGCCCCTTGCGCGTTGGCGGCGGTCGCAGCTCCCAACAGCCCACCGGCTGCCGTGAGTGCGCCCAGCGCCAAGCCGAGGCTGAGATTGCGGAACAGTTTCATCTATGACCCCCAAGTGGGTTTCGTGTTTATGGAACGCGGTCGCGTTTCCATCCGCGAGCATTTCGCCCAATTCTCCAGCAAGAGACAAGGATGAAGGCAGGAGGCCGTCGACGATTTCCAAGCAATGTTGCGTAATTGCAACAGTTTGCCGGGTATCCAGGCGCGCCCGCTCAGCCTGCCCAATAATGCTGCAATGCAGCATAAACCTCAGGGTAGGCGCGGCAGGCCTTGATGCAGGCCATCGAGCACGAATTGGGCGGCCAGCGCCGCCAGAATCACGCCCGACACGCGGCCGACGACATTGGCCCCGGTCACCCCCAAGACTCCGGTGACCCGATTCGTGAAGTAGAGCGTCAGCATGGCCAAGGCCAACACGGCGACCAGGGCGGCGATGACGATCGCGTTTCCCACCGCGTCGTTCGCCCGCGCCATCAGCAGCACGACCGTCGTGAGCGCGCCCGGCCCGGCCAGCAGCGGAAAGGCCAGCGGAAACACCGCGATGTCGTTGCGCTGATTCGCCTCCGCCTGCTCCGGACCGGTCGGGTTGCGGATTCCCGACGGCCGCGCGAATGCCATGTCGATCGAGAGCAGGAACAACAGTACGCCGCCCGCTACACGGAGCGCCGGCAAGGTAATGCCCAACGCCCGCAACAGCCATTCGCCGCCGAACGCGAACACGATCAGGATCGCCGCCGCGATCGCCACGCCGCGCCATGCAATCGAGTGGCGCAATTCAGCGGACAGGCCATGCGTCAGCCCGCCGGTCGCCACGGCGACGCCGACCGGATCGACCACCACGAATAAGGTGACGAACGCAGAGACGAGGTCGTAGCGCATGGAGGTGGTCAGTTATCAGCTAGCAGTCGTCAGTTTGGGTTACCGAAAGCTGATCGCCGATAACCGACGCCTGACTAGACCTTTTCCTTCTTTCCGGCCCGTTCGTGGGCGGTTTCGATTTTCTCGAAGCCGTGGACCGAGAGGTCGAACTGGTTGCCCTCGGGATCGCAGGCGCGGTACTCGGCATAAGGCCGCTCGGCCGGGCGCATTTTCGGCATCTCGACGCCGAAATCCGCGAGCTTTTTCTTCACCGCCTCGAGATCCTCGATCTCGAAGCCGAAATGATTGATGCCGACCGATGCCTCGCCCTCGAGCCGGTGCGGCAGGATCGCCAGGGTCAGATAGCCGTCGCTCAAGAAGAACGCCATGTCGTTCGGCGCCTTGTTGATGACCTCCATGTCGAACGTCTCTTGGTAGAACTGCGCCATCTTCTTGGGACTGCGCGTCATGATCGCCAGATGGCGGATGCGGGGCCGTGCCATGCGTCTTCTCCCGGCTAAAGTGACCGATAGGCCAAATCATCGCACCCGTTGAACCCGAAATGCAATTGAGCTAAGGCCGTTGCACAACAATTGGTGGAGACCGGCCATGACCGTGCTGAAAGGCGGCCTGATTCAGATGAGCCTCAAGGGCGACACGTCGATGTCGCCGGCGGAAATCCGCAACCGCATGAACGAGGCGCACATTCCGCTGATCGAGCAGGCGGGCAAGGCCGGCGTCCAGGTCCTGTGCCTTCAGGAAGTGTTCAACCAGCCCTATTTCTGTCCGAGCCAGGACGTGAAGTGGTACGCCGCCGTCGAGAAGATCCCCGACGGACCGACCGTGTCGCTGATGCGGGAATACGCCAAGAAATATGCGATGGTCATCGTGGCGCCGATCTACGAAGAAGACATGACCGGCGTCTATTACAACGCCGCCGCGGTGATCGATGCCGACGGCAAGTATCTCGGCAAATACCGGAAGACTCACATTCCGCAGGTCGCCGGCTTTTACGAGAAATTTTTTTTCAAGCCGGGCAATTCCGGCTGGCCCGTGTTCCATACTGCTTATTGCAAGCTCGGCGTCTATATCTGCTACGACCGGCATTTTCCCGAGGGCTGGCGCGGCCTGGCGCTCAACGGCGCCGAGTACATCGTCAACCCGTCGGCGACGGTGGCGGGCCTGAGCCAATATCTTTGGGAATTGGAACAGCCGGCGTCGGCCGCGGCCAACGGCTGCTATATCGGCGCGATCAACCGCGTCGGCACCGAAGCGCCGTGGAATATCGGCCGGTTCTACGGCTCGTCCTATTTCGTCAATCCGCGCGGCAAGGTCATCGCCAAGGCGAGCGAGGACAAGGACGAGCTGCTGATCGCCGACATGGATTGGGACATGGTCCGCGAGGTGCGCAATCTGTGGCAGTTCTTCCGCGACCGCCGCCCCGAGACCTACGGGCCCCTGACCCAGATTTGAGAGCCACTACTTTGTCTCCGCTAAAAATTTTTTCGTCATTCCCCGCAAAAGGGGGAATCCAGGGCGAATGCGCGTCGCTCGCCCTGGGTCCTTGCTTTCGCAGGGACGACGTGAAAGGCAAGCGGACATGACCGC
>JASHUX010000283.1 GCA_030039775.1 Alphaproteobacteria bacterium
CGCTTTGCGGCAACTCGACGCCGAGCGCTTGGCCCTCATACATCTTGATGGTGCAGACCATGCCTTCCTGAAGGAAATCCGCCGGTTCGCCGATCAGTTCGCGGTCGACCTGCAATTGCTCGAAGGATTCGTTGTCCATGAAATTGGCGAAATTGCCGTCGAAATAAAGGAACTGCATCTCCTTGTCGTCGAGCTGCACGCGTTCGACGGTTTCCTGCGTGCGATAGCGCTCGTTGGTCTTGGTGCCGGTCTTCATGTCGCGCATCTCGACTTGGGCGAAGGCGCCGCCCTTGCCGGGCTGGATCAATTCACGTTTCAGCACGACCCATAGCTTGCCGTTTTGCTCGAGCACATTGCCCGGTTTGATATCGATGGCATTGATCTTCATGGCGCGAAACCTTGGGTCGGCGGGTCGGAGCAGGATAGATAGGGTCGGAAGGCGCTGTTTCCTACCAGCTTGGCCCCTCGGCCCGCAAGCGAAATGCGGTCAATGCTCGGGACGGTGTATATGCGCGAGCCGGCTCATCTCGGCGTCGAAGAGCGCGCCCAGCAACGTCGCGTAGGCGCTGACGTAGAACCACATCAGCAGCACGATGACCGCGCCGATCGAACCGTAGGTCTTATCGTAAGAGGCAAAGCGTGCGACATAGACCGAAAACAGGCCTGAGCCTAATAGCACCAGCAAGGTTGCGAGACCGGCACCGATGAATATGCGGGTCCAGAGCACGTGCTGCCGATACGGCCCGTAGCGATACAAGACGACGAAGGCGGCGATCGCAAAGGGTGCGAGAATGGGCCAGCGGATAAAGGAAAAAAGTTGCGCCGCTTCCGAACTCAGGGCCAGCCAACTCAACAGGGCAGGGACGACCGCAATCGACGCCAACGCCATCAACCCGAAAATCAGACCGCCTAGCGTGAAAGCGAAGGCGATGCCGTGATACGTCAGGATGCTCCGTTCTTCTTGGGTACGATAAATGCGGTTAAGCGCCTCCATGATCGAGGCGGAAGCCGAATGCGCGGACCACAGCGCGATGGCCAAGCTGACGGCGAGGCCGAGTCCGACCTGCTGGTTGGGCGCGCCGACGAGCGACTTGAGTTCGTCGGCGATCAGACGCCAAGCTTCTTCGGGCATGATGCCGTGCAGGCCGGACATCAGCCACTGGACATAGGCCGGATCGGCCATCAAAGCAAAGCTGGTGATGACCACGACCAGCGCCGGAAATGTCGCCAGCAGCCCGTAGAACGCGATCGCGGAGGCCAGGAGCGAGACGTTGGTGCGGTTCATCTCCCGGAAAAGGTGGCCGAGAATGCGCCACAGGCCGAGACCGCGCAGCGGCCCCCACAGAGAGACGTGATGGTGCGCCGGCGGTAGGGCCGGCTCCTTGCGCTCAGCTGTATTCACGGGCATGTAGGCGGCGTTACAGTGGGCACGGATCGACTGGGGTCAGGTCGCGGTCATGAATGAAACATGGTGGCGGCGTGAACGGTTCGAGCGGAGGCGCGATAATCTTGCGGTGCGCGGCCGTATCATAGCCGCAATTCGGACTTTTTTCGCCGGCCGCGGCTTCGCCGAGGTCGAAACGCCGGCGCTGCAGATCAGCCCGGGCATGGAGCCGCATCTTCAGGCCTTCGTCACCGAGCTGCGCCAGCCGGGGGACCCGCCTCGGTCGATTTATCTGCACACCTCGCCCGAATTCGCGATGAAAAAGCTGCTGGCCGCGGGCATGCCCAAAATCTTTCAGCTCGCGCGCGTGTTCCGCAACGCCGAACGCTCGCGCACCCATCATCCCGAATTCACCATGCTCGAATGGTACCGGGCCGACAGCGGCTACCGCGACCTGATGTACGATTGCGAAGCGCTGCTGCGGGCCTGTCTTGTGGCGGCCGGAGGCAAACTGTTTCGCTGGCAAGACAAGAGCTGCGATCCAAGTCGTCCGTTCGATCGCTTGAGCGTCGCCGAGGCATTCCGCCGCTATTGCGACCTCGATCTGCTGGCGACCGCGCCCGATCCGATGGCGCCCGACGTGACCTTGTTGGCCGAAGCAGCGCGACCGCTCGGCGTCGCGCCGCACGACGGCGATGATTGGGAGGATTTGTTTTTCCGCCTCTTTCTTGCGCGCGTCGAGCCGCATCTTGGCGTCGGCGTGCCGACCTTTCTTTACGATTATCCGATTTCACTTGCGGCGCTGGCGCGTGGCAAACCCGACGATCCGCGTCTCGCCGAGCGGTTCGAGCTTTATGTCGCGGGTCTCGAGCTCGCCAACGGGTTCAGCGAATTGACCGATCCGGTCTTGCAGCGGGCGCGGCTTATGGTCGACCAGGAAAAGAAACTGCGCCGATACGGCGTGACCTATCCGATCGACGAGGATTTCATCGCCGCGTTAGCGGAAATGCCGGATAGCGCAGGTATCGCCCTCGGCCTTGATCGTCTCGTCATGCTTGCCACCGGCGCGTCGCAAATCGACGACGTACTCTGGGCGCCGGTCAGCTAGCGGCCTCGATCGCGCGATCGAATTCCTTTACCGCGGCGGCAGGGCCGGAGGGGTGGTTCCATACCGCCGCGATCACCGCCAGGAAATCGGCGCCGGCCTTGACCAGCGGCGCGCAGTTCGCCGGCGTGATGCCGCCGATCGCGACGCAGGGCACGGTGAAGATTTCGCTCCACCATTGAAGAATTTCCGGCGACGGACGGCCCTTAGCCGTCTTGGTGTCGGTCGGGAAGAAGGCGCCGAATGCAACGTAATCCGCGCCGGCCTCGGCGCTTTCCATGGCAAGGTGGCGGCTGTCATGGGCGGTGACGCCGACGATGCGGCCCAGCCCCAAAATCTGCCGCGCGGATTGGTAGCTCGCATCCTCCTGGCCGATATGGACGCCGTCGCACCCGGTTTGGAGCGCCAGATCGGGGCGGTCGTTCATAAGGAACGCGCGGTCGCGGCCTTGCACAACGGGCCGCAGCGCGTCGGCGGCGCGGCGGATCGTGTCGTCGTCGCAATCCTTCAAACGCAACTGCACCGACGCGACATCGCCGCCGTCGAGCGCCGCCGCAAGAAGGTCGGGAAAGGTCGTGAGATCGATTTTCGGCGGGGTAATCAAGTAAAGACGACAAGGCATAGCTTATCGCCGACCCGTTATCGTCTTTCCCGCGAAAGCGGGAATCCAGGGCAGGTGACGTGTATTGACCCTGGGTCCCTGCTTTCGCAGGGACGACGGAATTACCATTAAGTTACGCCTCGTTCTTGTAGATGCGGATGATGGTGTCGAGCATCTTCAGCGCCTCGGCCTTGGGGCGCTGGAAGGTGTTGCGGCCGATGATCGAACCGTTGCCGCCGCCGTCGCGGATGGCGCGGACCTCGCCATAGACGCCCTCCACGTCCTTCGTTTCGCCGCCGGAGAAAATTACGATGCGCTTGCCGTTGAAGCAGGACTGCACGACATGGGCGATGCGTTTCGCCGGCGTCGAGATGTCGATCTTCTCATAGACCTTTTTCGCGGCATCGAGCTCGACATGCGCGGTCGGCGGCTTGACCTTGATGATGTGCGCGCCGAGTAGCGCCGCCATGTGCGCGGCATAGGCGCAGATATCGACCGCGGTTTCGCCCGCCTTCGACAAATTGCCGCCCCGCGGATAGGACCATATCACCACCGCCAGCCCATAGGATTTCGCCTCGCGGCCGAGCTCGGCGATCTCCTCCATCATGTCGTAGGCGGCGTCGGAACCGGGATAGATGGTGAAGCCGATCGCGGCACAGCCGAGCCGCAGCGCGTCCTTGACGCCCGCGGTGACGGCCTGCGACGGCGCTTCTTTCGATCGCGCCAGCGAATTGGCCGAATTGAGCTTGAGGATCAGCGGCAGCGAACCGGCATAGGTCGCGGCACCGGCTTCGAGCATGCCGAGCGGCGCCGCGTAAGCGTTGAGGCCGGCGTCAAGCGCGAGCTGGAAATGATAGTGCGGATCGTAGGCGGGCGGGTTGGGGGCGAAACTGCGCGCCGGGCCGTGCTCAAATCCCTGATCGACCGGCAGGATCACGAGCTTGCCGGTGCCGCCGAGCCGGCCCTGCATCAAGATGCGGGCAAGGTTGACTTTGGTGCCGGGATTGTCGCTCTCGTAGTGGCCGAGAATGGTTTTGGCGGTTTGGCTCAGCTCCATGACGGGTCTCCGGTCGTGCGCGATTCGATATAGCAGGAGTTAGCTAGGCAAAAAAGGTCCGGCAAGATGCCAAGGGGTCCTTACAATCGAGTAAATCCAGCGTTTCTTCGGTTAATGCACCCTCGACTGTCGCGCCCATCTGGCGCGCGATGTCGTCGAGCCGCGCCCGCGCTTCCTCGGGGCCGGTGAAACGCACCAGCTTGAATCCGCAACGCAAGCCCGCCAGCGCGGTTCCGGCCTCATCGGCGACGTCGAGCGCGGCGGTGACGGTGGCTTGCGGATAACCGGCCGCGGCCTCCTCGACCAGCACCTTGAACCACAGTGGGCCCATGAAGCCGGCCATGCCGCGCGCACTGATCAGGATGACAGGCCGCCCCGCCGCGGCCTCGAGCGCCGCCCGCGCCTGATCGAGGGAATAGACGATGATGCGCTTCGGATGCATCGTGCCATTCTATACTCAATGAGGGCGGTCGCGACCGGAGGGAGGGGGCAATGGCACAGCAAAGCGGAACGGGGACGGCGCTTCATATCCATCCGATTCATCTCGGACGCGGCGGCAGCGCCGCGATAGAGCCGCCCTTCACCGGCGATATGGCTTGGTACGAGGCCTACGCCGAACGCCGTGCCGCCGACGGAACGGAAGGACGCATGGTCACGCTGCACTCCTTCGACCAACCCTGGACGATCTGGGAGATGCATCCCAACGGCAGCGAAATCGTATTGTGTACCGCCGGCGAGATCACGCTTCATCAGGAACGGTCCGACGGCACGACGACGACCATAACGCTGACGCCTGGCCGTTACGCCATCAATGAACCCGGAACTTGGCACACGGCGGATGTTACGGGTACCGCGACCGCGCTGTTCATTACGGCAGGCTCGGGCACAGAGCACCGGCCGCGCTGACAAGACCCTCCGCCCGTTAGGAAGGAGGGACGGCTACGCGGCCAATTGGCCGACCAGCGCGGCCGCTTCGACCATGCGGTTGGAGAAGCCCCACTCATTGTCGTACCAGGCCAGCACACGAGCAAAGCGGTCGCCCATCATCGCGGTCTGGGTCAGATCGAACGTGGCGCTGTGCGGGTCGTGGGTGAAATCGATCGACACCAGCTCTTCGTCAGTGACGGCAAGAATGCCTTTGAAGCGGTTGGACGCCGCGGCGTCCTTCATCAGCCTGTTGATTTCGTCCTTGCTGGTCTTGCGCGATGTCGACACGACAAAATCGATCAGCGATACGTCGGCGGTGGGCACGCGGATCGAAGTGCCGTCGAGCTTGCCATGGAGTTCCGGCATGACCAGCCCCATCGCCTTGGCGGCACCGGTCGAAGTCGGGATCATCGACAGCGACGCCGCGCGGGCGCGACGCAGATCCTTGTGCAGCGTGTCGACCGTATTCTGGTCGCCGGTGAAAGCGTGGATCGTGGTCATGAAGCCGTGCTCGATGCCGATGCCTTCGTTGAGCACGTAGGCGACGGGTGCCAGGCAGTTGGTGGTGCAGGAGCCGTTGGAGATGACGGTGTGCTTGCCGGTGAGTTTGTCGCTGTTGACGCCGATCACCAAGGTGAAATCGACGCCGTCTGCCGGCGCGGACACGATGACGCGCTTGGCGCCGGCCTCCAGATGCTTTGCCGCGGCCTCGCGCTTGGTGAATAGGCCAGTGCATTCGAGCGCGACATCGACCTTCAGCTCCCGCCACGGCAGCTTCGCCGGATCGCGCTCCGCGATCACGCGGATCTTGCCGTGGCCGACATCCATCCAATCGTCGCCGGTGGTGATGGTGCCCGGGAACTTGCCGTGGACGCTGTCGTGCTTCAGGAGATGCGCGTTGGCGTGGACCGAGCCGAGATCATTGATGGCGACGATCTCGACCTCGTTATGCCGCGCCTCATGGGCGGCCCGCATGACGAGACGGCCGATGCGGCCGAAACCGTTGATGGCGACACGAACCGTCACGGCTATTTCCCCTTGAGTTGTTGTTCCGCCGCGTCCGCGACGGCCTCGGCGGTGATGCCGAAATACTTATAGACTTCGGGTCCCGGGCCGGATTCGCCGAAACTCTTCATGCCGATGAAGGCGCCCTCGGCCCCGATGTAACGGTCCCAGCCGAAACGCACCGCGGCTTCGACCCCGACACGCGGCACCGAGCCGATGACCTGATCGCGATAGGCTTTGTCCTGCGCCTCGAACAATTGCCAGCACGGCATCGAGACAACGGCCGCCCTAACGCCTCTGCCGGCGAGCAGCTTGCGCGCCTCCATCGCCAACGACACTTCGGAACCGGTAGCGAAGAGCGTCACCTGTCGCGTGCCGCCTTCGGCTTCCGCCACCACGTAAGCGCCGCGCGCCGATTGATTGGTGTCTGCCTTGTCGCGCAGCGCCGGCAGTCCTTGCCGCGACAGCGCCAGAACCGACGGACCGTCGGTATGGGTCAGCGCAAGCTCCCAGCACTCCGCCGTCTCCATCGCATCGGCGGGGCGATAGACATGAAGGTTGGGGATCGCACGCAAGGCGGCGAGATGCTCGACCGGCTGATGCGTCGGCCCGTCTTCGCCGAGCCCGATCGAATCGTGCGTCAATACATAGATGACGCGCTGCTTCATCAACGCGGAAAGGCGCAACGCTGGGCGCAAATAATCCGAAAAGATCAGAAACGTGCCGCCATACGGCACGATGCCGCCGTGGAGCGCGAGGCCGTTCATGCACGAGGCCATGCCGTGCTCGCGGATGCCGTAATGGATGTACTGGCCGCCGAAATCGTCCGGCGTGATGACCTTTTGCCCCTTGACCAGCGTATTGTTGGACGGCGTCAGATCGGCCGAGCCGCCGACCAGCGTCGGGATCGCGGGCACCAGCGCCGCCAGCACGTCACCCGACGCCTGCCGTGTCGCAATCTTGGGTTTGTCCGCTGCGAACTTGGCCTTCACGCCCGCAAGCGCTTCTTTCCAGCCGCTGCGCAGCTCGCCGGTGGTGCGATGCTCGAATACGGTCTGCTCTTGCTTCGACTTCCCGGCCATGCGGTCGCGCCACGCGGCATGAGGCGCCGCGCCGCGCTTGCCGACCTCGCGCCACCATGCCGCGACGTCGTCCGGAATGACGAAGGGCGGGTATTCCCAGCCCAACCGCTTGCGCGCACCCGCGATTTCCTCGGCGCCGAGCGGCGAGCCGTGCGCCGACGCCGTGCCCGCCTTGGTCGGGGCGCCGAAGGCGATCACCGTGCGGCAGGCGATAAAGGAGGGCAGGGGCGTCTCTTTGGCGCGCGCGATTGCCGCTTCCACCGCGACCGCTTCGTGGCCGTCGACGGCAGCGACATCCCAACCATGCGCTTCGAACCGCGCGAGCTGATTATCCGACACGGTAAGATCCGTCGGACCGTCGATCGAGATCGAGTTGTTGTCCCAGAGGGCGATCAGCTTGCCGAGCCGCAGATGCCCGGCGAGCGAGATCGATTCGTGACTGTGGCCTTCCATCAAATCGCCGTCGCTGACGATGGCATAGGTATGATGATCGACCAGCTCGGCGCCGAAGCGCGCCGCTAGAACACGCTCCGCAATAGCCATTCCGACCGCGTTGCCGAGGCCTTGCGACAACGGCCCGGTCGTCGTCTCGATGCCGTGTTCCAAGCAATGCTCGGGATGGCCGGGCGTGTCGCTGCCGACCTGGCGGAAATGCTGCAACTGCTCGAGCGTCATCCCCGGATAGCCGGTGAGATACAGCAACGAATAAAGCAGCATCGAGCCGTGGCCGGCCGAGAGTACGAACCGGTCGCGGTCGGGCCAAGCCGGATCGGTCGGATCGAATTTGAGGAACTTGCTCCACAGCACCGTCGCGACGTCGGCCATGCCCATCGGCATGCCGGGATGGCCGCTATTGGCTTTCTGCACCGCGTCCATTGCCAGCGCGCGGATCGCGTTGGCCATGCGACGTAGTTGCGGATCGCTGGGTTTTGGCAGAGGCGGCGCGGTTTTGACGTCGGTCTTTTCGGGGGCGGCAGTGCTCATCGGAGGCGATCTTTGCAGCGAGGTTGCACCTTGCCGGGGCCGCCCTATGGCGTCAACCCAGCTTGACGGAATCGCATATGGGGTTTGCGCGTGAATCGTCGAGCGGTTTGTGCGGCCGCTAGGCCCTTCCGCAAGGCCGCAATTTGCATTAGCTCTTGGGCCGCGGCATCGACGGACGGCGTTTTGTTACGGTGGGGCGTAGCCAAGAGGTAAGGCAGTGGATTTTGATTCCACCATTCGGAGGTTCGAATCCTCCCGCCCCAGCCACCCAGTCTGGTCTCTAGGCGTGTCGGGAACGCTGCGATCTAATCCCCGGCGACTCGAAGAGTTCAGACCACGCGGTGCTGCCTTGTGCCACCCTCTTGCAGTCTTATCCGGAGCCTTGCTGGTTAGCGCAAAGGCAAGGCCAGCGCGTGAATTTGGCGCCACGCCTACGACGAAGAGAGACCGCATAGTGCAATCAGTGATAGGACGCCAATGTCCTTGATCCGTCGGCCTTCGGAGACTTCCAAGGCCGTCAACGGGCCGGAGATCCTCACAATAAAGCGGTCCAAGATTCGGGATGGGGCCAAGAAGCCGGAACTTTCCAGCGCCAGGTGGTCCAAGGTTGGGGCAAGTTCAAGGTCATCCCCGAAGACCCGACAGCACGATCCGGATCTCTCCTCGGTCGAGTACTTCCTCCGCGTCGCACGGCGGATCAATTTGATGTGCTGTTCGGCCGTTTCCTGCGGCCCGGATTTCCGTCTCATCTTCGCTCCCTCAATTGGACTGCGATGAGCCAGAAATTCTCCTTTAGTTCCACCCCGTCAAATGTCCCGCAATTGCTGACACCGGACAATCTGTTTCAACAGGTAAGCGCCCGTTCAAAAGGTCTGTCGTCGCGTCATTTTGGTGGTTTTCGTCGCGGAACGCTTTCTTCCAATTTCGCCGCTTGTCCCTCGTGAAGATAAACTGATTCAATTACGCTCTCTGCAATATCCATCAGCGCGTTCAGTTCCTTATCGTTAGGTTGCCAAGCTCTGTGCATGCTCGCATGTCCAGCCTCCAATGCCACTTCCACGACATTTCTGTGCCGCACTCCGATGTAACCAGCTGCCTGAAACGCGTCGAGCGTGCTCTTGAAGTTGCCTCGATCACTCACCTTATCAATCATTACTGCTTCCAATACTGCTCTGATTCCCATTGCCGCTAAGCGAGTTGAATGATTTCGCAAGGCAAGGTGGACTTCTAGCATGAGCTGAGCGACCGTCTTGGGAATGACATGTTTTGAGCACCACCATCCAGGCATTTTACGAGTCACTCTAGGTGGGTATCGAATTTCTAAGATTCCATCACGCTGCTCCCGTGTGGCGGATACATGCTCTTCCAGGCTGATTTCACCGCATCCAAGGCACTTGAGCAAGCTGAAGGTCGAGAAGAAATACTCTGGGTTTTCTGACGCGTTGAAACTTAAAACCTCGTGATTCGTGTCCCCGCCGCAGCGATCGCAGTGTGCCTTTGTTGTTTCTGACATAGTATCCGCCTAGACCTCGAGTTGGCGTTGATAGTTTATACCAATCCACGTCTTCCGTTTCGAGGATGCCCAATCCACCAGTCACATTAAGCATTTTGGAGTTGCGCGGAGTCCCTTTTTGCGGCGATTTGAACCGATCTCCGCTTAGTGTGTTTCGGCTTAGAACATTCACCCCTTTTCGGCGTCCAACCGTGCCCCGATCTTAGTGCAAGCGTTTCAATCGTTTGTAGCTGAAGCGATCGGCGTCGAAGATTGACCCCGCCGGGGAGTTAGACCCCACGCCGATTTACACTTTAGTTTTAACAACATGCATTGCATATAAGTGCCTCAAACTTTGCCAAAAACTCCGGCTGGAAGTGCTCGTCCACATGATTGTTGTTCCACAGCCCTGAGAAGCGAACTTTCGGACGATCAGAGTGCTGACCGAGCCAGTGAGCGGAAGGGCGATCGATCGGAAGTTTTTGAAAAATTGCTGAGCACAGCAATCGCGTTCCGTTCGATGAAACCCCGGTCGCTCATCGGCCCTGGCGTATCATCAATGCCAAGCCAGAGAAACGGCAAGGTGCCTAGATATTCGCTGACGCTGATTT
>JASHUX010000284.1 GCA_030039775.1 Alphaproteobacteria bacterium
CAGCACACCGACGGCGGCGCGGCCGTCGCCGACGGCGCCAAGCACCTCCGCCGCCGAGCGCAGCGCATTCATCGGCACGTGGCCGCCGAAGTAGTCGCGGGCGATGTCCCAGACACCGGGCCGCGCCTCCGACACCGCGACGGCGACGACAAATGGTCCTTGCATGGAAACGGCGCCGCTCAGTATCTCACACCAAAGACGCACCAAAGATTGGCGCGGGAACGAGCCCGCGTGGCGCGCGACCTGCCGACGCAGAATCTCAGCGACGCGCCCCGGCCGGAACGACGGCTGGCCGATCGACTGTTTCAGCGCCGCGACGGTTTCGACCACGCCGGCTCGCTCCATGATCGCGTCATGGATGCGATCATCGATCGCGTCCAGGCGGCGGCGCAGTTCGTCAAGGGTGGGGGCGGGCGTGTCCATGGTCGGCGCGTTTCGGAAAGCGGCTACAGATAGTTCCCCCGGCGCGCGAAAGCAAAGAAAACTCGGTTACGCCAGGAGGGCGCGGGCGCCGTCCCATAGTGTTCGGACGACCTCGCCGGCGGGCTTTGCCTGTGCCAGCGCGGCGCCTTGGCCGGCCCAGGCCTGCATCCGGTCGATGTCGCCGGCCTTGATTCCGGCGGCTCGCATCGCGGCTGTGAGGCCGCGCTGCACCGGGTAGGGCGCCGACGCCGGCGCCTTCATCGACGCCGCGGCTCGGGCATAAGCGGTGGCGATGCTGCGCCCGGGGCGGCCCGTGAAGGCACGCGTCACTATGGTGTGCTCCGGGAGAGCGCGTCCGATCGCGTCGGCCCAGGCCGGCGCCAGCTTGGTCTCGGGACAGCGTAGGAACGCAGTGCCGAGCTGTACCGCCGACGCGCCCAACAGCAAGGCGGCAGCGATGCCGCGTGCATCGCCAATGCCGCCGGTCGCGATCACCGGGACGCGCACCGCATCGCTCACGGCGGGCAACAAAGCAAACAGCCCGACCTGTTGCGCCTCCGCGTTGGCGGCCTCGAACGCGCCGCGATGGCCGCCCGCCTCCATGCCCTGCGCTACGATCGCGTCGGCGCCCGCCGCTTCGGCGGCGCGCGCCTCCGTTACTGTGCTCACGGTCGCGAACCACTTGATGCCGCGCGCCTTCATCCGCGCGACAAACTCGGGCGGATAAAGGCCCATGATCGACGACACGATGGCGGGACCCGCTTCGAGCAGCGCATCGCATTGTGCGGCGAAATCGGGCGGCGTCACGTCGCCCGCCTCGGCGGCGACTTCTGGTCCCCATTGCTTGAGGAAATTCCGCACCGCGTCCTCGGCGGCACGATCGCGGCGCGGCGGCGGATCGGGGATCCAGAGATTAAGTTGGAAACCGCCGTTGCTCCCGGTACGCATCTCGGCCGACCATTCTCTGATCGCCGCCGGCTCCATCAGCAGGGCGCCGCAACCGCCGAACCCGCCGGCATTCGCGACCGCAATGGCGAGCGACGCCGGGCACGCTTCAGCCATCGGCGCTTGCAGGATCGGAATCCGGATATTGTAGTCGCGGCAGAATGATTCCGCCCTGGCGAGGGCGGGATGGGTTGACGGCATGGCTCGCACCTCTCACATCAGCGCAACCCTAATCTTCGTGTCGCGTCGAGCCATTGGCGCGTAGGCCATTGATCGCAATCGGGACGCGGGCCAGAATAAGCCTTCCCCTCAGAAAGAAGAATCGTGTCGGTTTCGTCGCCCATTATCGATTTTGCGCCCAATCAACGCTCCGGCGAGACGCTGGTGGTGAAAGAACCGCTTGCGCTCGATTGCGGCGTCTCGCTGTCGGAATACACGGTGGCGTATCAGACCTACGGCCGGCTCAACGCCGATCGATCCAATGCCATCCTGATCTGCCATGCCTTGACCGGGGACCAATATGCCGGGCCGGGGCAGCATCCCGTCACCGGTAAGGAAGGCTGGTGGAACACGGTGATCGGGCCCGGCAAGGTGCTCGACAGCAACCGCTATTTCCTGATCTGCGCCAACGTGCTCGGCGGCTGCATGGGCTCGACCGGACCGATGGAGACCGACCCCGCCACCGGCAAGCCGTGGGGTCTGTCCTTTCCGGTCATCACCATCGGCGACATGGTGCGGGCGCAGGTCAAGCTGATCGACCATCTCGGTATCGCGCAATTGTTCGGCGTCATCGGCGGCTCGATGGGCGCGATGCAAGCGCTGCAATGGGCGGCGTCATATCCGAGCCGCGTCTTCGCCGCGGTGCCCATCGCCGGCGCGGCGCGGCATTCGGCCCAGAACATCGCGTTCCACGAGGTCGGGCGTCAGGCGATCATGGCCGATCCTGACTGGCACGGCGGCGACTATTACGCCGCCGGCCGCGGGCCCGAGCGCGGTCTCAGCGTCGCGCGCATGGCGGCGCACATCACCTATCTGTCCGAGGCGGCGCTGCACCGCAAGTTCGGCCGCAATCTGCAGAACCGGCGCGCGGTGACCTATGGGTTCGACGCCGATTTCCAGGTCGAATCCTATCTGCGCCACCAGGGCGTCAGTTTCGTCGACCGGTTCGACGC
>JASHUX010000007.1 GCA_030039775.1 Alphaproteobacteria bacterium
TTCCACGGCATGAGCCGACTTCGCAGCCAACAGGAAACCGGCGGCCAGCGTTAACAAAAGCGCCGGGCCGAGCCGTTCACCCCGCCTGACAAAGTCGAACATGCCTGCTTATATAAGCTAAGCGAGTGGCTGCGGCGCTCACAAAAGCGCGGGTTTGCGCGTTAGGGCGAATTTGTCGCGCTCGCGTTTGGACCGGATTAACCGCTGATACAAAACCATGTTCGTGCCCCGACCGGAGCCGACCTTCAGTATCGTAATCCCGACCTTTGGTCGGCCGCGCGGGCTAGCGCGTCTGCTGAATAGCCTCGCGCCGCAGATCGCGGGCCGATTCGGTCGCGAGGTCATCGTCGTCAATGACGGCAGCGACGAAGCCGGCTATGAGGCGATCATCAATCGTCATCGAGGCTGGGTGAATTACATCGCGTCGTCGGAAAACCGCGGACCAGCGACGGCCCGCAATATCGGCGCCAAGGCGGCGACCGGAAATTTCCTGGTGTTCATCGACGACGATTGCGCGGCGCCGCTCGACTGGCTCGACCAGCTCACGCGCGCTCTCGCCGCCGACCCCTCGCTCGACGCCGTGGGTGGCATGACGCGTCCGATGCAATCGCAGCATCCGCGTTGGTTCGAACGCCTGCTGATCGAAGGCGGCTGCCATCCCAATCCGGTCTACTATCAGGATCAGCTCATCGTCATGGTCAGCGCTTGCCTGGCGGTGCGCAAAATGACGTTCGACGCGCTCGGCGGCTTCGTCGAAAAGGTGACGCCGCTCGCGGAAGATCGCAATCTCACGACCCGCTTGCGCGTCGCGGGAGCAGCGTGCGTGGTCAAGGAAGATTGGTTCGTCTATCACGACATGAGCAGCACACCGAAGCAACACTTCCGCCGCTATTTCAATTACGGCCGCGGCGTCAACAAGGCGATCGCGCTCGAGGACGTGCCGCTCGACCGCACTTATTGGCCGCCCGCGCGACGGTCGCTGGTGTTCTGGTGGGCCCGGGCGTGCGCGCGGTTGCGCGAGACCAAGACGCTGGCGCAAAAGAACTCGACGTTGGAACGCCTGCCGGTTGTCGCGCTTGCAGCCGCGACCAATCTCACGATGGATATGGGCTATATCTATGCCGAGCGCGAAGAGCCGGTGCGAATCAAGGAAGCAGTGCATTGATTCAAAATCACGCTTGCGGACTCGCGAAGCGAGGTCTATGCCGGGTTCCGGAAGGAAAATGATTTGATCAGTTTGTCCGGCCAATTTCTGGTCGCCATGCCGCAGATGCACGATCGCCGCTTCGAGCGCACCGTTATTTTCATCTGCATGCACAATGAAGACGGCGCCATGGGCCTGGTGATCAACAAGCTGATCGACTCCCTTACCCTGCCCTCGCTGCTCGACCAGTTGGGCATCAAAGGCTCGTCGATTTCCGTGAAAACGCCGGTGCATTTCGGCGGCCCCGTCGAAGCCCACCACGGCTTCGTGTTGCACTCCGCCGACTATGTCGAGGATTGTACGCTGGTGGTCGAGGGTGGCGTCGCGCTGACCGCGTCGCTCGGCATTCTCCGCGCGATGGCGAAGGGCGAGGGTCCGCGCCGCAGTCTTCTGGCGCTGGGCTATGCGGGCTGGGGACCGGGTCAGCTCGATCGCGAACTGCAAGCGAACGGCTGGCTTCACGTCGAGTCGGACGAAGCGATTTTGTTCGACGCCAAGCTTCAGGACAAATGGCTGAGGGCCCTCGACAAGGTCGGCGTCTCGCCCGCGTCGCTTTCGGGCGAAGCCGGTCACGCGTAATTCTTTAGCCTCAATCGCCGGCGCGCGTGTCTGCGCGCTTAGCTAAACCACGCAGGAGGCGCCGGTCGCGGTATTATCCCGCGTTGGCCTCGCGATGTTCCTTGAGGCCGGCGCGGGCGAGCGCGTCGGCACGTTCGTTCTCGATATGGCCGGCATGACCGCGGACCCAATGCCATTCGACGCGATGCGGCCGGATCGCCGCCTCGAGCCGTTGCCATAGATCGAGATTTTTTACCGGCTTCTTGTCGGCCGTCTTCCAGCCCTTGGCGCGCCACGCATGGATGTACTTGGTAATGCCGTCGCGCAGGTATTGGCTGTCGGTGTGCACACGGACCTTGCTCGGACGCTTCAGCGCCTCAAACGCCGAGATCGCGGCCAGCATCTCCATGCGGTTGTTCGTCGTGAGCGTCTCGCCGCCTTTCATTTCCCTTTCTTGACCGTGAAACCGCAACACGGCACCCCAACCGCCCGGACCCGGATTACCGCTGCACGCGCCATCGGTGAAAATGTCGACGACGTCGTCGACGGTCCCGTTCATGATTCAATGCCGTAAGCCGCGACGTTGGCAACGCTGCGATGAAATCGCAGCTTTCGCCAATATTCGAGCGGATCTTTGCGCTGCACGAGCGCGCCTGGCGGATGATTAAGCCAATCGTAAAGTCTTGTAAGCAGAAACCGCAACGCGCTCCCGCGCGCCAATACGGGGAGTGCTTGCAATTCCTCTTCCTGCAACGGCCGCACGGCGCGATACGCGGCGATCAGGAGCTTCGCTTTGGTAACATTGAAGCTGCCGTCGCTTTCGAAACACCAAGCGTTAAGGCAGATCGCGAGATCATAGGCCAATAAATCGGTACAGGCGAAATAGAAGTCGATCAGCCCCGACACCTTTTCGCCGCGGAAGAACACGTTGTCCGGGAAGAGATCGGCGTGGATCACGCCGGTCGGCAAATCCCGCGGCCATTCGTGCGCGAGTCGATCCAGCTCGTTTCGAATTTCTGCGGCGAGACCGGCCTGTACTTGGTCCGCGCGGTCGCCGGTCACGTTCTCGAGATGCTTCCACCCTTCGAGCGACAGGCTGTTCATTCTCGTCATCGCAAAGCCCGCGCCGGCCAAATGCAGCCGAGCCAGCGCGTTGCCGACGCCGGCGCAATGGAACGGCTGAATCCGGCGGGGCCACAATCCCTCCAAGAACCCGACGATCGCGGCCGGTCGGCCGCACAGCCGGCGCAATGCCTGACCGTCCCGCGCTTTCACGGGGGTTGGACAAGCAATGCCGGCGCCGGCGAGATGCTCCATCAGCGCGATGAAAAACGGCAGGTCCCGCGGCTCGACCCGCTTTTCGTAGAGCGTCAGGATGAATGTCCCGGCCTCCGTGCGAAGCAGGAAATTGGAATTTTCAACTCCCTCCGCAATGCCTTTGCAGGATACGACCTCGCCGAGGTCGTAGTCGCGCAAGAACGCGGCCAGCTCGTCGTCAGGGACGTCGGTATAGACCGCCATGGCGCGCTGCTCGATTCCGTCAGGACCGCCTTGTCCTAGGCTCGGCGGTCGAATATAGAGTGAGTCGCCTTTCGCGGCGCGGGTTTCCCCACGCGCGGGGCGTGACGTTAAACCGGAACCATCGCTTTAGGAAGAGACAGCAATGGCTGAACCCATTCCCGCGCAAAAGGCCCCTTACGGCGTCAATGTCGAGGCAGGCAAAGACTATTGGTGGTGCGCCTGCGGTCGCAGCGCGAATCAACCTTTCTGCGACGGTTCGCACAAGGCGGTCGGATTGGCGCCGCAGAAATTCACTGCGACGGAAGCTAAGCAAGTGTGGCTTTGCGGATGCAAGTCCAGCGCCAACAAGCCGTTCTGCGACGGCACGCACAAGCGCATCTGATGCGACGTTCATTTGTAGGCGCCGCCATGATCATGGCGGCTGCGTTCGAGCTTTCAGGGTGCGGTTGGTTCGGCGGGAGCAAAGAGGCCAAGCTTGTGTGCCCGCCAACGTTCACGGCGCCGGACGCGGACAAAATGGCGGTATTCAACGCCGGCGGAACGGCCCTTAACGATGTACGCTACGGCGTCGAGATCGCAGACATTGCCAGCAAATGCGACCGCGCCGATAAGGGCCTGACGGTCGACACTAAAGTCTCGTTTCGCGTCGTGTCGAACGACAAGACGCTGCGCACCGGAAGCTTCCAATATTTCGTCTCGGTCGCCGACGGCTACAAGAACATCCTGACCAAAAGGACTTACACGGTGCCGTTCGAATTCGACGCGCGCATGCATGACCTGACCACGCACGATGAGCTGTTCGAGAATCTGCCGCTGCGCGACGTCAGCACCGGCGGCAATTACGCCGTTATCGTCGGATTGCAATTGACCGAGGCGCAGCTCCAATTCAACCGCGCGGCCGCCCGGCGCCCGACGATTGCTGTACCTCCGACCGTGTCGGTGGCTCTGCCGCCGCAGCAGCCTAAAAATTCAGCTTCGACGCCGTGAGGCGGTCGTTGCGGCGCGATACCGGCGCCGGGCGTCGGCCAGCAGATTCCGAACGTCTTCGGGTGTCGCGCCGTCGCTGGTCATAAGCGCTTGCGTCACCGGGTCATTCAACATGTCGTCGAGCGCCGGTTCGCGTCCGTAATCGCGCATGGCCTCGCTCCCTTTTTCCATCATGTCCATACACATAATACGGGCGAAGGCGGGCAAATCTTCCCCATCCGCCTAAAATTGTTTGCGATTCTATGGTTCAATCGACCCGATGACGAAGGTTAAGACACGCTCGACACGCCGCCCGCGCGCCGTCCGTACCACGACGCTGGGCGGGCCGGGCGGCATGCGCTTGATTTTCGACGGCGAGCGCGGTGAGCGCGATCTCTATCATCGTCTGCTTACGATCAGCTGGCCGGTATTCTTCGGCTTGTTCGGCACCGTTTATTTCGCCTTCAACCTGGTTTTCGCGGCGATTTATCTGGTCGATCCCGGCGGCGTTGCCAATGCGCGGCCGGGCAATTTCGGCGATGTCTTCTTTTTCAGCGTTCAGACCATGGCGACGGTCGGGTTCGGCGACATGCATCCGGCCGATCTCTTCACCAATCTCATTGTGACCGTCGAGGTACTGCTGGGAATCACCACCATCGCGATCGCGACGGCATTGATCTTTTCGCGGTTCTCGCGGCCGACGGCGCGGGTGATGTTCAGCGAGATCGCGGTCGTGGCGCCCTATGACGGCGTCTCGACACTGATGTTCCGCGCTGCAAACCGCCGGCGCAATCAAATCCTCGAAGCCCAGGTGAGCGTTTCCGTCCTGCGCGACGAGATTACGGCCGAAGGCAAAGAGATGCGGCGGTTCCACGATCTCGCCCTGGCGCGGTCGCGCACTCCCATCTTCTCGTTAAGCTGGACCGTGATGCACCCCATCGTCCCGGGCAGCCCGCTTTATGGCGCCACCCCGGAAACCTTGGCGGCTCAAGACGCCCGCATCATCGTGACCATGACCGGGATCGACGAAACGTTTTCGGCGACCATCCACGCGCGGCACATCTACCCGGCGTCGGCGATCGTGTGGCGCCATCGCTTCGTCGACATCCTTGGCGAAAGCGAAGACGGGGTGCCGACTCTCGACTACCGTCGCTTCAACCAGGTCGAGCCGGCGGAGGGCTAACTCCGCCGGTCTCCGATGCTTACATGCCCGGCGTGACCTGGCCGCGGATCTCGCCGCCTTTGTTGGTGGTCGTGTGAACGTTGATGTAGTCCTTGCCCGCCATCAAATCGGCCCATTGCGCGTCGGTCATGGTGGCGGAGCCTTCGAGCGGATTGGGCAGCGGATCGCCCATCTTGGCCCCCTTGGGCCCCAGATTGACGAGGACACCGGCATTGGTCGTCGCCGACGCCGGACCATGGATATGGGCCATGATTGCGGTCGAGGTCAGATCGTGCCATGTGACCTTCCAGCTCACCGTCTTGGTGGCCGGATCGAGCGTCAGGGTCGCGGTCCCGGCGCTGGCCCCTTGATGCGGCGGAACCTCCTGCGCCTCGGTCATATTCACAGTAACGGTCTTCATCTGGGCGTGCGCGACGCCGGCCAGGCCGGCGATCAAGGCCAGAGTGACGAGCGACAAGGTCGGACGATTCATGTGTCACCTCCCGTTGCGACGATTGCACCGAATCTCGCCAAGCGGATGGCGCAAGGCCAATCACGTTCCCGACACCGCGATGTGAGCGGCGCGATTGACAAGGCCGGAACCGCTCTTTCTTATGAACCGTTGCTCTGTCGGGGGGATTGCCGATGAATCAACGTGTCGCCGCTGTTTTTGCCCTCGCGCTGCTCGCGGCCGCGCTCGCCTTCGCGGCGGATAAACTGCTCAACGTCTATAACTGGTCCGACTACATCGCCCCGGACACGGTGAAGAATTTCGAGGCGGCGACCGGCATCAAGGTCAATTACGACGTTTATGACGCCAACGAGACACTGGAGGCGAAGCTCGACGCCGGCCATTCCGGCTACGACATCGTGGTACCGACCGCGATGCCCTACCTGGCCCGCGAAGCGGCGGCGGGCGCATTCCTGCCCATCGACAAGGCCAAGCTGAAAAATTACGGCAACCTCGATCCGCAGATTTTGGCGGCGGCGGCCAACGCCGATCCCGCCAACAAATTCGGCGTGCCCTACATGTGGGGCACCACGGGCATCGGCTACAATGTCGCCAAGGTGAAGGCGACTCTCGGCGATACAGCGCCCGTCGGTTCGCTGAAGCTATTATTCGATCCGGAGAACGCCAAGAAGCTCGCGTCTTGCGGTATCGAAGTCCTCGACAGCGCGCAGGAACTGTTCCCGGCGTCGCTGCTCTATGCCGGCCGCAATCCGCTGGGCCGCAGCGACGACGATCTCGCGAAGGCCGTCGCGGTGATGACCGCAATCCGGCCTTACATTCGAAAATTCCACTCCTCTGAATACATCAACGATCTCGCCAACGGCGATGTCTGCGTCGTGTTCGGTTATTCGGGCGACGTGGTGCAGGCTAAGAACCGCGCTGCGGACGCCAAGAACGGCGTCAAGATCGCGTATTCGATTCCAGCGGAAGGCGCGATGATCTGGATCGACATGATGGCAATCCCCAAGGATGCCCCGCATCCCGACAACGCTCTTGCCTGGATCGACAACATCCTCGACCCGCACGTCGCGGCGGCGATCAGCAATACCGTCGCCTACGCTAACCCTAATCTCAAGGCGACGCCCTTCGTCGACACCGGCGTCCGGAACGATCCGGGCATTTATCCGCCGCCTGACGTACGCAAGCGCCTGTTCTTCGACAAACCGGTGACGCCCGACTATGAGCGCGCCCGTACCCGCGCCTGGACCCGCGTCAAAACCGGGAGCTGAGACTGGCGTTTCTCCAGATCGAGCGTCTGACCAAACGGTTCGAGGCGGGTACCGGGCCAGCAGTAGATAACGTGTCGCTGGCCATCGAGCGCGGCGAGTTCTTCGCCCTGCTTGGCCCATCGGGTTGCGGCAAGACCACGCTTTTGCGCATGGTGGCGGGCTTCGAAGCGCCCGATAGCGGCGCGCTCGCCATCGACGGCGAGGCCATGGCGGGCGTGCCGCCCTATCGCCGCCCCGTCAATATCATGTTTCAGAATTATGCACTGTTCCCGCATATGAACGTGGCGCGGAACATTGGTTTCGGGCTGCGCCAGGAGCGCTTGGCGCGCGATGCGATCGAACGACGGGTCGGCGCCATGCTCGATCTCGTTCAGATGCGGCCCTTCGCGGCGCGCCGGCCAAGCCAGTTGTCCGGCGGCGAGCGCCAACGGGTGGCGCTGGCCCGCGCGCTGGTGAAGGAACCCAAGCTGCTGCTGCTCGACGAGCCGCTGACCGCGCTCGACCGCAAGCTGCGCGAAGAAACGCGGTTCGAACTGAAGCGCATCCATCAACGAGTCGGCATCACCTTCCTCATGGTCACGCACGATCAGGAGGAGGCCATGAGCATGGCGCAGCGCCTCGCCGTGATGAATGAGGGCCGCATCGAGCAGGTCGGATCGCCTGAGTTCGTCTATGAGAATCCGGCGAACCGCTTCGTCGCGGGCTTTCTCGGCGCGGTCAATCTATTCGAAGGCAAGGTCGCGAATGCCGACGCCGGA